>JACCUL010000180.1 GCA_013811855.1 Acidimicrobiia bacterium | reverse complement strand
GGCCAGCACGATCAGGAAGCCGAGCAGCGTGGCGACCGCAGCCAGGCCCGGGCGCAGGCCGACTCGCCGCAGTCGGGACGCGACCGGCATCAAGGCGCGGGTCAACAGCGCCGCAACGGCGACGGGCAGGACGACCACCAGCAGCTGGCCGGTCAGCCAGACGATCGCCGCGATCGCCAGACTCCTACCCACGACGCGCCGAGGTTGACGTGGATCCGGAACGGGCATGCGTCGGCGATGAGCACCCCGATCGACGTGGCAAGGGCGCAGCGATTGCTGCGGCGGCGGGCCCAGCTGGTGGATGCCTTGCCCCCGACGGTGTTCGCCGACGAACACCTGCCCGGCGCCGTGAACATCCCGCTCGAAACGCTGGACGCGGACGCCGTGGCGGAGCTGGACCGCCGGCGACCGGTGATCGTCTACTGCGCCGATCAGCATTGAGACCTCAGCGCGCGGGCCGCGGGTCGGCTCGATCACTTCGGCTTCGAGACCGTGTTCGACCTCGTCGGCGGTCGCGCCGCGTGGATCGTGGAGGGTCTGCCGACCGAGGGTCAGATCGGTGATCGGCGGCGGATCCGGGACTACGTCGCGCCGGCACCATCAGTACCGATCGACGCCACCGCCGGTGACATCGTCACGCTCGGCGAGCTTCGGTTTCCGGTCGCCGTCGTCGACGCCGAGCACGTCCTCCTCGGCGCCGTGGCCCCGGTCGCCGCAACCGTCCCCGCCGACACGCCGGTGGAACGCTTGATGATCTCCGCCCCCGGGACCATCCGGCCCGACCTTCGCGTCGAGGAGGTGGCGAAGCGACTGTCCGACGACCAGCTCGACCACGTCTTCGTGACCACGACCAGCGGTCGGTTGCTCGGCATCGTCGTGACCGAGGACCTCCATGTCTGACGGCGCTGTGCGCCTCGGCATCTGGCTGTCCACGGAGGAGCACGACCCGAGAGCGCTCGTCGCCCAGGCCCGAGACGCCGAGGCGGCCGGCTTCCCGACAGCGATGATCAGCGACCACCTGCAACCGTGGGTGCGGCACCAGGGCCAGGCCAGCCATGTGTGGACGGTGATCGGCGGGATCAGCCAGGCCACCGACGCGATCGAGGTCGGGACCGGCGTCGTCGCGCTGCTCGACCGCAACGACCCGATCAACGTGGCCCAGGCCGCGGCGACGGCGGCCGTCATGCTCGAGGGGCGGTTCTTCCTCGGTGTGGGGACCGGTGAGCGCCTCAACGAGCAGCCGTTCGGCACCCGGTGGCCGAGCCCTGGGGAGCGGCGCGAGCGACTCATCGAGGGGATCGAGGTCATCCGCTCGCTGTGGAAGGACGAACCAGCCGTCCATCGGGGCGAGTGGTGGACCGTCGAACACCTCCGGCTCATGACGTTGCCGGCGAGCCCGCCCCCGATCTACGTCGCCTCGTCGGGGCGACGTAGCGCGGCGCTCGCCGGCGAGCACGGTGACGGCCTCATCGCCGTCGAGCCCAACGCCCAGATCGTCGACGTCTTCCACGCCACGGGGTCAGCGGACGCGCCGTGCCTGGCCCAGCTGCACCTCTCGCTCGCCGACACCGACGACGCCGCGCTCGACAACGCCTGGGAGTGGTGGCCGAACGGAGCGGTGGCGCCGACGCTGCTGAGTGAGCTGGCCCGCCCCGAGCACTTCGAGGCGATCGCCGCCGGCACCGAGCGCGATCGGATCTCCGACACCGTCGTCTGCGCCACCGACGCCGACGCGGTCATCGGCGCCATCGACCGCTTCGTCGGTGCGGGCTACGGCACCGTCTACCTGCACCAGATCGGTCCGGACCAGTCCCGCCTCCTGGACATGGCGACGACCGAGCTCCTCCCTCACTATGGCCCGTGAGTGATCCACGCTCGGTCGACCACCGACCTCCGCTCGGTTCCCACCGTCTGCTCGGCACCGGACGGGGCGCGGCCCTGGTCCGCCCCGACGGTGAGATCGACTGGTGGTGCCCGGACCGCTTCGAGGCCGAACCGCTGCTCTGGTCCCTCCTCGACGCCGCCGGCGGCACCTCGCGATGGACCGACGCCGAGCTGGCCGCGTGGGATCCATGCCCGGCCGGACCCACGGCGACCAGCGAGCTCCGCGTCGGCGCACAGCAGCGGGTGCGCACGTGGGACGGCCTCGTCTGTGTGGGGAACGGTTCTGCCCTGGTCCGCCTCGTCACGTCGTCGGGGTCCGCGCCGCTCGAGGTGGAGCACGAGATCCGCCTGGGCGGGTTCGGCGGTCCGTCGCCGCCATGGGCGATCGAGGCCGACGTCCTGTCGGCCGGCGAATTGACGATCGTCGGGGTCGACGCCGCGGCGGTCGCCTTCGACGGTGCCGTGGCGCGCTTCGCCGTGACGGCGCCCGTCGACGGGTGGGCCGGCTTCGCCGTCCTCACGGCGGCCGCCGACACCGGTCTCGACGGGCGAACGCTCCCCCAGGTGCTGCGCGAGGCCGAGCGCGCCGACGGGCGGGCGATGCGGCGGCTGCAGCTCCCCCACCACCAGCCGCAGCGCGTCGTCGATGCGCTGCGCGTGCTGCGGTCATCGACCGACGAGCGCACCGGCGCGCCCGTCGCCTCGCCGACGACGAGCGTGCCCGAGGCGCCGGGAGGCGAACGCCAGTTCGACTACCGCTATAGTTGGCTACGCGACTCGGGGCTGGCGGCGGCCACCGCCGCGTTGCTCGGCCACCGCCGCTCGGCCGAGCGCTACCTCCGCTTCGTCGGCCGTCTGCTCCAGCACGACGACGGCGTGCTGTTGCCGCTGACGACAACCAGTGGGGAGCGACCGCCCGGCGAGCGCGAGGTGCCGGGCATCGCCGGCTGGGGCGGCGCCCGTCCCATCCGGACTGGCAACGCGGCGACCGACCAGTGCCAACTGGACGCCGTCGCCACGATCATCGGCGCCGTATCCGTGCTCCTCGAGTGCGGCGGCCGGTTGACCCGCGACCTGTGGCGCATCGTCGACGACGTCGCCCAGCGGCTCGCCGATGCACCTGCCGGTCCGACGAGCGGAATCTGGGAGGTGCGCACGCCGCGCCACTGGGTCGCCGAGGAGCTGGCCCGCTGGGAGGGATTGGACCTCGCACTGCGCATCCGGCGACGACGGCCGTGGCGGCGACGGCCGGGCTGGGTCACGGCGCGTGACGAGGCCCGACGTCGCGTCGAGGGTGCGCTGGACCCGGCGACCGGATTGTTCCTGCGCGCCTTCGACGACGTCGAGGTCGAGCCCGACGCCGTCGGGCTTCTGGCGGTCACGCGCGGGTTCTTCGATCGGCGCGATCCGCGAGCCCGACGACTGGTCGCAGCCACGGTCGAGCGCCTCGAACAGGGGGCATTCCTACGTCGCTACCGGCCCCAGGACGACGGGTTCGCCGGGACCGAGGGGGCGTTCGTCCCGGCGTCGTGGTGGCTCGTCACGGCGCTGGCCATGATCGGCGACGTCGACGCGGCGGAGGATCGAGCCGATGCGCTGTGCAGCCATCTGCCCCGCCTACTGCCGGAGGAGTGGGACGTAGAGCGCGACGAGGCGTTGGGCAATACCCCACTGCTGTGGTCGCACATGGAGGTGGCGCGGTCGTTGTACGTGCTGCACACCGCTCGGGTCCGGCGCCGGTACGGCCGCGCTGGCCTCTCCGTGTGGCGCGTGGCCCGGCGGACCCGCCTGCGTCTCCGGGCGAGCGGGTAGCGCCTCGAGACACCGAGCCGACGGTACCGGTCGAACGCTGGCCGCCAGCGGCGCCTGCCGGCGGGGTCAGACGTGCGGCATCTCGTGGATGTCAGCGGCAGCGGCGATGCCCGGGTGGTCGGGGTGTTCGCGAAGGATGTGGTCCTTCACCTCGTTGTGGTACTCGAACCGCAGCTCGCAATACGGGCATTGGCGAGGCCCTTGGTCCATGGTCCCATGATGAGCCGGTCGAGGCGCCGGCGCCAGGGTCTCTCGGTCTCGAGATCAGCGCCGCTCGTCGTCGGCATGGCGCGGCGCCGGTCCGGGTACTGGCGACGAATGCGCATCGGACATCGGTTGATCGGCGGCCACGGCGACGACAACGACGACCCGCGGCGGCTCCTGGCCATCTACCTCCGCGACCATCGAGCGGGGGCGGCGGCCGGGCTCCGGCTCGTGCGGCGCTGTCGGAAAGCCGAGGATGGTGGCCAGCTCGGCGCTCGACTGGCTGAGCTGGAGATCGAGATCGACGAGGATCGGCGTACCCTCGACTCGATCATGGCCGGGCTCGGCGTGCGGCCGTCGAGGGTGAAGTCGGCACTGGCGGCGATCGGCACCCGCGTCGGCCGGCTCAAGCTCAATGGTCAACTCTGGGGGCGGTCGCCGCTGAGCACCGTCCTCGAGCTCGACACCCTCGCCGCCGGCGTGTTCAGCAAGCGCAACCTGTGGACCGCGCTCCGGGCCGTGGCCGATGAGGTCGACGAGCTCGATCCCGCCGCCCTCGACCGCCTCATCCCCCGCGCCGACGCCCAGCTGTCGACCCTCGGCGAGCTCCACGTCGCCACTTCACGTACCGCGTTCGGTGGTGCGCCGCTCTGACCTCGCCGGCGTCACGCTGCTCACCCGCCGGCGAGCAGCGCCCGCTCCACATCTGGGGGGAGCCCGTGGACGTCGCGGTCGGGCCGCGGCGCCGGTCGCTCGTCATCCACTGCCACGTGTCGACCACGGTCTCGGCGACCGGGCGGCACACCAGACCGGTACGCGCCGCTCTCGTCGTGTCGGCCTCGAGGAACCCGGCGAACTCCCCCGACTCCGGCACCCAGCACGGCAGGTGGGTCCACGGTTCTGCGCCGGCCGCCGCGAGCGTGGCCTCGTCGAGCCAGACGAGGTCGGCGTCGGAACCTGTCGCCGCAACGCACGCCTCGAGCAGTTCGCCGGTGGTGGCGTGACCGGAGCGGCTGACGACGTCAACGGCGCCGCCGAGGCCGACGTCGAGGCCGGACAGCAGCCAGCTCGCGAGATCACGGACGTCGACGTACTGCAGCGGTCGATCGGGACGTCCAGGGGCCACGACGCGACCGCCGTGAGCGATCCGGTCCAGCCACCACGGCAGGCGGCCGATGTCCTCCCACGGTCCGAGGATGAGGCCGGCTCGGGCCAGCAGTGCGCCAGGGAACGTCTCGACGACGCCGACCTCGGCGCCCCGCTTGAGCGCCGGGTATGGCCCGTCGACATCGTGCGCGTCGCCGTCGACCACCGGTGAGCCCTCGTCGACGTGCTCGCCCCACACGTAGACCGACCCGCTCGACACGTAACCGAAGCGATCGGCTCGGCCGACGAGGGCCCGCGCCGCCTCGGTCGCCACGCACGGCGCACCGCTCCAGGTGTCGACGACGGCGTCCCACGTCTCCGACCCGAGCGCGTCGGACAGTGCCGCCGGCGTCGTCCGGTCGGCAAGGAGCTCGCGGACGCCGGCCGGTGTGCGACCGGTGATCCCACGGTGCAGCGCCGTCACCTCCCAACCGCGCGCGAGCGCCTCGGCCACCACGGCTCGCCCGACGAACCGGGTCCCACCGAGCACGAGCAGCCTCATGACGTCAATGCTGCCAGCTACCGATCTCATGTGACGTGCCGTGCTCTGTACGCACGGGCGTGGTCATTGGTGCGTCCTGGTGGTGGGGCAACGGGCGTTGGCACGGCAATCGAGTCACCCTCGGGCGTCGGGCCGGAGGGTGAGCCGGACACCGCGTCGTTGAGCGGTGGGCCACGGGCCGTAGCGTCTGGCCGGATGACGAACACTCAGGAGGGCGACAAATGGCCACAGGGCTGATGGTGTGGATCGATCAGGACCTGTGCACGGGCGACGGCATCTGCGAGGAGATCTGCGGGGACGTGTTCACGGCGCGGGACGACGGCCTGTGGGTCGTCAAGGAGGAGGCCAAGCACTTCGGGACGACGGTGGTGTTCGACGGCGAGGACGCCGGCGGCCATGGACCGGACGGCGGCCGCGGCGTGGCCCGCATCCCCGACTCGCTCATCGACTCTGCCGTCGAGGCCGCCGAGGAGTGCCCGGGCGAGTGCATCATGATCGAGCCCTACGACCAGGCCGCCATCGACTCCCGCGGCGTGTAGTTCCTCCTCAGCCCTGGCCCGGCCGGATTCGTTCGCGCGATCAGCGGTGCTCGGCGAGCCAGACGGCCGCCCGACGCTTGGAGGCCCTCGCCAGCCATGCGTCCTGGATCAACTCGGCCAGCTCCTGGCGGGTGACCTCGCCGAGACGGCTGGCCCGCACCAGCACGGAGCGATGGCCGTTGAAGTGATCGGTCGTGAAGAACGGCGAGCCTGGATCCTGGACGAGCGCCGCCTTGTCGTCATCGGACTCGACCCAGATGACGATGACGTCGTCGTAGCGCTCGCCGGTCTGCGGATCGACGGCGTCGGGCCGGGGGTTGCGGAAGAACACGAACGACTGGCCCCCGACCTGGTACACGAGGTTGTCCCGGGAACCTCCGTCGACCGTGACGTGCGGCATCGCGCCGGCGATGTCGTGCACGTCGTCGACTCGGGCCGGCCGGGCGTCGCCGCTGCGCACGACCGAACCGTACCCAGCAGCGATCGAGCGACGATCGGTCGTGCTCGCGGAGGCGACGGAGCGCCGGTTCGTCGCCAACTACCGTGACGCCGTCCGTCCCGTCTCGATGGGGGTGATGGCATGCGTCGTGAAAGGTTGATCCTGCCGCTCGTCTTGGCGACGACGGTCCTGGCATCGCCGGGCGCCGCGGTCGAGGCCCGTCCCGGCGATCAGTACGTGCCGCTCGGCGACTCCTTCACGGCCGGTCCGCTCATCCCGACGCAGATCGCTCCGCTCGGCTGCCTGAAGTCGAACCGCAACTACCCGACCGTGGTGGACGGGACGCTCGGGAGCAGTGCGTTCCGCGACATCAGCTGCAGCGGCGCGACGACCGACGACATGTTCGCTCCGCAGTCGATCGTCGGTGGCTCGAACCCGGCGCAGCTGTCGGCGCTGTCGGCGTCGACCACGCTGGTCACGCTCGGCATCGGTGCCAACGACATCGGTTTCACCGAGATCATCCAGCACTGCTCGACGCTCAACCCGTTCGCCACGCCGTGCCGGAATCGGTAGACGGCCGGCGGCGTCGACGACATCAGCCGTCGCATCAGTGCCACAGCCCCGAAGGTGGCCGCGGTGCTGGCGGAGATCCGGTTGCGGTCACCGAACGCCCGGAAGTTCGTCGTCGGCTACCCGCAGGTGCTCCCGGACCGTGGGCTCGGGTGCTGGCCATCACTCCCGATCGGGTTCGGCGACGTCAGCTACCTCCGCGCCCGAGCGAAGGAGCTGAACCGGATGCTGCGGACGCAGGCGACGAACGCCGGCGTGGGCTACATCGACACGTACACGCCGAGCGACGGCCGCAGCGCCTGCGCATCTCCGACACACCGGTGGGTCGAGCCGCTGGCACCGGCGAACCCCGCTGCACCCGTGCACCCGAACGGGCGCGGGATGGCAGGCATCGCCGCCGTCGTCGCCGGCGCCGTGCAGTAGAGCGAGAGCGGCACCGCAAATCGCTTGACAGTCGGCGGACCCGATGGTCTGCTGACCGGCGGGGACCCCTGCCGCTCGCGGGGTCCAATCGGAGGGAGCAAGATGGGTCAGCCTCCCGCGAGGGAGATGGCGTGAGCAACGCCGTCCCCGCGGAGTACGAGCGATTCGTCAGGACAGCAAGGCAGGCCGGCGAGCTCTCACCGGCGCCCGAGCGGCTCGCCGCAGGAGCGGTCACCGAGCAGCTGTTC
>JACCUL010000168.1 GCA_013811855.1 Acidimicrobiia bacterium | reverse complement strand
CACGTACGGTCCGCTGTCGCCCCGTTGGACCACGCCGTCCGTGCGGCTGGCCTCCTGGAACGTGACGGGGGGCGCCACCGGCTGAGAAGCCCGGCCGGTTTCGGTTCGCTCCAGATGGAAACTGGAGCTGGATGAACCCGACCACGCCGATCTCCGCGGGCACTCGGACCGGCACGGTGAGCACGGGCCGCCGGAGGGCGACCAAGCTCGCACTGGCGGTCGGACTCCTCGCTGGCGCGTTGCCGGTCACGTCGGGCGCGGCGGCGCCGTCGTCCAGAGTTGCGCCTGCTGCGGCTCCGACGTTGTCGGTGACGACCGCCGTGAGCGGCCTCGACCACCCATGGGACATCGCCTTCGGTCCCCACGGCCGGATGTTCTGGACCCAGCGGGAGCGCGGCAGCGTCATGGTGCGCGACGGTCGCGGCACCCGGACGCTCGTCGCACGCGTGCCGCACCTGTGGGTCAGCGGGGAGACCGGGCTGATGGGAATCGCCCTCCATCCGAACTTCTCCTCCAACCGTCGCTTCTACACGTGCAATGGCCACACCGAGCCCGACGGCTCACATGACGTCCGCGTGATCGCGTGGCGGGCCAACGACGCGGTCACCTCGGCGAGCCGCATCCGTCCTCTCGTGACGGGCATCGAGGTGTCGAGCGGACGGCACGGCGGCTGTCGTCTGCGGTTCGGATCCGGCGGTGGGCTGTTCATCGGCACCGGGGATGCCGCGCTCACCGGCAACTCCAGGAACCTCCGGTCGCTGGGCGGCAAGGTCCTCCGGGTCGATCCGCTGACCGGCGCGCCGCATCCCGGCAACCCGTTCGTCCGCTCGTCCAACCGGAAGACCCGCCTGATCCTCACGTACGGGCACCGCAACATCCAGGGCCTCGCCCTGCGAGCCGACGGCATCATGTGGTCGGTCGAGCACGGTCCCGATCGTGATGACGAGGTCAACATCCTGCGCAAGGGCGGCGACTACGGCTGGGAGCCGGGTCCGGGCTACGACGAGTCCGTGCCGATGACGGACAACTCGCTCTCCGGCGTGCAGATCGACGCCCGCTGGTCCTCCGGGTTCCCGACCGTCGCCACCAGCGGCGCGGCGTGGCTGCGGGGCAACCGCTGGGACTCCTGGGAAGGCGCGCTCGCCGTCGCCGCGCTGAAGGACCAATCGCTGCGGATCATGCGGTTCAACGCCGCCGGGATCCTCGTCGGCGTCGCCCGTCCGGGGGCGCTGGCCGGGACGTACGGGCGCCTGCGGGCCGCCCAGATGGGCCCGAACGGCGTGCTCTACCTGACCACCGACAACGGCAGCGGCCAGGACCGCATCCTCGCCGTCCGCGCCGGCTGACGCCGCGGTCCCTGCGGCCGGCCCGAGCGGGGCCGTATCGATCATCCGCGCCCGCTGTGACACCCCCCGCGCATCATGGCGGCATGATCCCGCTGCTCGTGGTGTGCGTCGTGGCCGTCACCGGTTTCGGCGTGGCCGTCGTCTGGCTCCTGGCCGCCCGCCGCCAGCAGCCGGTCACAGCGGCGTCGGCACTCGAGGCGACCATCTTCGAGGCGTTGGACACCGCCCTCGCCGAGCTGGCCGAGCGGTCGGACGCCGAGCGCAACCAGGTCGTCGAGGCCGCCGTGCGTCACGCGACACTGCTCAACCAGCAGCAGCTCGGCGCCACCGCCAGCAGCGTGCAGGCCGACCTGTCGGCCAAGAAGGATGTCATCGAAGCCCGGCTCGACGAGGTCAAGGGGGAGATGCGCAACGAGCTGCAGCGTCTCGGCTCGCTCGTCGGCGAGCTCGGCCGCAGCAGCGCCCAGCGGTTCGGCCAGGTCGACGAGTCGCTGCGGGCCCACGCCGAGGTGGCGTCGACGCTGGCCGACTCCACGCGCTCGTTGCGCGAGGCCCTCGCCAACCCCCAGGCCAGGGGCCAGTGGGGCGAACGGATGGCCGAGGACGTCCTCCGGCTGGCCGGCTTCACCGAACACGTCAACTACGTCAAGCAGACCCAGATCGCCGGCGGCAGCGGGCGTCCCGACTACACGTTCAACATGCCCAAGGGTCACGTGCTCTACATGGACGTCAAGTTCCCGCTGGCCGCGTACCTGCGCTACCTCGAGGTCGGCAGCGACGCCGAGCGCCAAGCCCACCTCAAGCGGTTCCTGTCGGACGTGCGCCTGCGGGTCAAGGAGCTGGCCCGCAGGGAGTACGCCCGGGAGACCGACCGTCCCACCGTCGACTACGTGCTGCTGTTCCTGCCCAACGAGCAGCTCACCGGCTTCATCCACGAGCACGATCCGGCCCTGCTCGACGAGGCGATGGCGCAGCGCGTCGTGATGTGCTCGCCGCTCACGCTGTTCGCCTTCCTCGGCGTCATCCGCCAGGCCTTCGACAACTTCATGATCGAGCGGACGAGCGACGAGATCCTCCAGCTCATCGGCAAGTTCGGCCAGCAATGGCAGAAGTACGTCGAGTCGGCCGAGAAGGTCAAGCGTCACTTCGACAGCGCGGTACGCGAGTTCGACCAGCTCACCAGCACCCGCCGCCGAGGGCTCGAGCGTCCGCTGCAGCAACTCGAGGATCTGCGCGTCCAGCGCAACCTCCCCGTGGACGGCGAGCTGTTCGCCGATCCGAACGACATCGACAACGTCCGTGAGCTCGGCGCCTGACCGGCGTCGCCCGCCACGAGCGCGCCGATCAGCGGGCAGGATGTTGATCTGATGAGCCAGCCCTCGTTCGATTTCGGGGCCGGGGACGAACCCCTCGACGACGCCGCCACCCCGACCTTCACCGTCGCCGAGCTGGCCGACGCCGTCAACGGGGCGCTGCGGCGGTCGTTCAGCGACGGGGTGTGGGTGCGTGGGGAGATCCAGGGATGGAACGAGCGCGGCAACCACGCCTACTTCACGCTCGCCGACGACACCGCCGGCCGTCAGGCCGTGTTGCGGGTCCAGTTCTTCGCCAACGCCCGCGCCCGGTTGCGGCCGTTGCTCGCCAAGCACCGGCTGCGCCTGTCCGACGGGATGAAGGTCAGGGTGTTCGGTCACCTCGACTTCTTCGCGCCGAGCGGGTCGCTCGGTCTCAAGCTCACCGACCTCGATCCCCGGTTCACGCTCGGCGACCTTGACCAGCAACGCCAGCTGGTGCTGCGGCGGTTGGCCGCCGACGGGTCGCTCGACGCCAACCGTCGGCACCGCCTCTCACCGGTGCCGCTGCGCATCGGCGTTGTCGCCAGTGAGGGCACGGCGGCCTGGCACGACTTTCACGACGAGCTCGTGCGCAGCGGCTTCGCCTTCCACGTGGTGTTGGCGGACACCCGGGTCCAGGGCCCGGAGGCGCCGCGGCGCGTCGCCCGGGCCATCGGCGCACTGGCCCGGCAGGCCGCCCGGTCGCAGCTCGACGCCATCGTCGTCATCCGCGGTGGCGGTGCCCGCAACGAGCTCGCCACGTTCGACGCCGAGCTCATCGCCCGTGCCGTCGCCGGTGCCCCCGTGCCGGTCCTCACCGGACTCGGTCACGAGATCGATCGCAGCGTCGCCGACGAGGTCGCCCACACGTCGTGGAAGACGCCAACGGCCTGCGCGGCCGCATTGGTGCAGGCCGTCGCCGGCTATCGGCAATCGACCGAGACGTGCTTCGCCGCCATCGGTCGCGCCGCCGGCGCCTCGCTCGGCTCGGCCGAGCGCACGCTCGGCGATCAGGCCCATCGCATGGCCCG
>JACCUL010000167.1 GCA_013811855.1 Acidimicrobiia bacterium | reverse complement strand
CTTGAACGCCTCGAGGTTGGCCGCCGAGTCGTACGAGCCGTCCTTGCCGACGGTCCGCTGTGCCCAGCCGATGCCTGCGGAGTTGACGAGCACCCGCACCGGACCCATCGACTTGGCCATCTCGACGGCGTTGACGATGTCCTCGGTGTTCGTCACGTCGACCTTCGCGAACGCGCCGCCCAGCTCGTCGGCCAACTGTCGACCCCTGTCCTCCTGCAGGTCGGCGATGACGACGACCGCCCCGCGCCCGGCCAACCGGCGGGCCGAGGCCGCCCCGATGCCCGACGCGCCGCCCGTGACGATGGCGCTTGCTCCGTTGATGTCCATTGCTGCGGAGGCTAGGCAGCACGCCCCTCGGCGCAGCAACCGGCCCCAGACCGCGCCGTCGGCGGCCAGTAGTGTGACCGGCTCGTGGACGACACCCCCACGCTCGCCACCCGCGCCGTCACGGCAGGACGCTCCGCGCAGGGCTCCAGCCTGGCCCCGCCGCTGTGGGGCACGAGCACGTGGCAGACCGAGGGTCTCGACGACACCCGCAAGCGGGCCCTCGGCATGCGCGCCGCCGACTTCTACAGCCGCTACGCCAACCCGACCGTCCGCGCCTTCGAAGAGGCGATCGCCGACCTCGAGGGCGCCGAGGACGCGCTCGCCTTCGCGTCGGGGATGGGCGCGCTGGCATCGACCGTCCTGGCGCTGTGCTCGGCCGGCGACCACGTCGTGGCCCAGCGGCAGATCTACGCCGGAACGTCGGCGTTCCTCATCGGCCCGTGCGCCCGCCTCGGCATCGAGACGACGTTCGTCGACGGCACCGAGCCTGGCGCGTTCGCCGCTGCCGTCCGCCCCGGCCGGACGATGCTCGTCGTCGCCGAAACGCCGTCCAACCCCCGACTCGACCTCGTCGACCTCGACGAGGTCGGGGCGATCACCGGCCCGTTCACACTCGTCGACTCGACGTTCGCCACGCCCATCGGCCAGCAACCGCTGCGCCACGGCGTCGACCTCGTCCTCCACTCGGCGACGAAGGGCATCTGCGGCCACAACGACGCCACGCTCGGCGTGATCGCCGGCGCCGCCGAGCTCCTCGACCCGATCTGGGCCTACGGTGTGCTGCACGGCGCCAGCGCCTCGCCGTACGACGCGCTGAACGGGCTGCGCGGCATCCGCACGTTGGCGGTCCGCCAGCGCCACCAGGCCGACGCCGCCCTGCACATCGCCGAGGCGCTGCGCGACCACCCCGGCGTCGCCGCCGTCCACTTCCCAGGCCTGTCCGACCACCCGCAGCACGACCTGGCCGTCCGTCAGCTGTCGTGCCTGCCCACCGTCATCGCCGTCGATCTGGCGGGCGGCGTCGACGACGCCAGAGCGATGCTCGACGACCTGCGCGTCGCCCGGCCGGCGACGTCGCTCGGGGGTCCCGAGACGCTCGTGTGCCATTCGGCGACGAGCACGCACGTCAGCGTGGGGCCCGACGAGCAGGCCGCCATCGGCATCACGCCCGGCCTCGTGCGCGTCTCGATCGGCCTCGAGGACCCCGACGACATCCTCGCCGACCTCCGGCGGGCGATCCCGGCGCCCGGTTGATCAGCGCACGATCGCGGCGACGGCGAGCGCGTCGACGAGGTCGTTCATCAACTCGCCACTGTGGCCCTTGACCCAGCGGAACGACACGTCCCGGTCGGCGACCAGCTCGATGAGCGGCCTCCAGAGATCGGCATTGGCGACCGGCTTGCGTTGCGCGTTGCGCCAGCCGTTGGCCACCCAGCGCTCGTGCCAGCGGTCCCGGAAGCAGTTGACGACGTAGGTCGAGTCCGACACGACCGTGACCGGCCGGCTCGGATCCAGCGCCCGCAGCGCCTCGAGCACGGCCGTGATCTCCATTCGCTGGTTGGTCGTCGCCCGCTCGCCGCCGGACCCGTTGACCGCACCGTCCGGTGCCAGCGCCCACGCCCACCCGCCCGGACCGGGGTTCCCGGCGCAGGCCCCGTCGGTGTAGACGACCACCGGTTCGCGCTCGGCCACGGCGGCGCACGATACGCCCGCCCACGTCGATCCCAGCCGCCCGTCGATGCCCAGAAGGCGTCGACCAACGGTGCAGACCCGGTCCGCCACGCCGCCTCCAGGCGCTTCGGCGGCCGAGTCGTAGATTGTCGGCATGATCTTCGACGGCTACGTCCACCAGATCCCCGACACCGATCCGGTGGAGACACGTGAGTGGTTGGACTCGCTCGACGCCGTCGTCGACGTGCACGGCAAGACCCGCGCCCGCTACCTGCTGACCCGGCTCATGGAGCGAGCCCAGGAGAGCCAAGTGAGCTTCCCGGCCACCGTCAGCACGCCGTACGTCAACACCATCCCCCGCGAGCAGGAGCCGTGGTTCCCCGGCGACGAGCACATCGAGCGGCGCATCCGGGCGTTCGTCCGCTGGAACGCGGCGATGATGGTCGTCAAGGCCAACAAGCACGCCGAGGGCATCGGCGGCCACCTCTCGACGTTCGCCAGCTCGGCGAGCCTGTACGAGATCGGCATGAACCACTTCTGGCGGGGCAAGGACGACGGCAACGCCGGCGACGCCATCTACATCCAGGGCCACGCCGCGCCCGGCATGTACGCCAGGGCCTACATGGAGCGGCGCATGGAGGCCGAGGACCTCGACCACTTCCGCCAGGAGATCGGTCGCGGCGGTCGGGGCCTGTCGAGCTACCCCCATCCGCGCCTGATGCCGGACTTCTGGGAGTACCCGACGGTCAGCATGGGCCTCGGCCCGATCGCCGCGCTCTACCACGCCCGCTTCAACCGCTATCTCCTCAACCGCCAGATCGACGACACCAGCCCGACGCGCGTGTGGTGCTTCCTGGGCGACGGCGAGTGCGACGAGCCGGAGTCCCTGGGGGCCATCTCGCTGGCCTCTCGGGAGAAGCTCGACAACCTCGTGTTCGTCATCAACTGCAACCTCCAGCGCCTCGACGGCCCGGTGCGCGGCAACGGCAAGGTGATCCAGGAGCTGGAGGCCGTCTTCCGTGGCGCCGGCTGGAACGTCATCAAGGTCATCTGGGGGTCGAAGTGGGACGAGCTCCTGGCCCAGGACAAGGACGGTGTGCTGCTCAACCAGATGAACACCACGGTCGACGGCCAGTTCCAGCGCTATTCGGTCGAGTCCGGCGAGTACATCCGGGACCACTTCTTCGGCCCCGACCCGCGCCTGCGCCAGATGATCGCCCACCTCACCGACGACGAGCTGCGCACGCTGCCCCGCGGCGGCCACGATTACCGCAAGCTGTTCGCCGCGTACAAGGCGGCATCCGAGAACCTCGGCAGCGGCGCCCCCACCGTCATCCTCTGCAAGACGGTCAAGGGCTGGACCCTCGGCGAGGGCTTCGAGGGCCGCAACGCCACCCACCAGATCAAGAAGATGACCAAGGACCAGCTCGTCGCGCTACGCGATCGGCTGTACCTCCACGACGAGATCCCCGAGGACCAGATCCACGCCGAGGACCCGCCGTACTTCCGGCCGGCCGACGACTCCATCGAATACCAGTACATGATCGAACGGCGCCGGGCGCTCGGCGGGTCGATCCCCAAGCGGACGACCCGGGCCCGCCGCCCCCTCGAGCTGCCAGCGGACAAGCCGTTCGCCGAGCTGCGCGGAGGTTCGGGCACGCAAGAGGTCTCCACGACGATGGGGTTCACCCGCCTGCTGCGCAACCTGGCCCGCGACGAGCACATCGGCCCGCGGATCGTGCCGATCATCCCCGACGAGGCCCGCACGTTCGGCATGGACGCCTTGTTCCGGGAGCTCAAGATCTACGCCGCGCTCGGCCAGAAGTACGAGCCCGTCGACCACGACCTGCTGCTCAGCTACGCCGAGTCGGCGTCCGGCCAGATCCTCGAGGAGGGCATCACGGAGGCCGGCTCGATGGCCAGCTTCATCGCCGCCGGCACCAGCTACGCCCACCGCGGCGTGGCGACCGTGCCCTTCTACACCTTCTACTCGATGTTCGGCTTCCAGCGCGTCGGGGACCTCATCTGGCAGGCCGCCGACGCCAGGGCCCGCGGCTTCCTGCTCGGCGCCACGGCCGGGCGCACGCCGCTGCTCGGCGAGGGCCTGCAACACCAGGACGGCCACAGCCTCGTCCTGGCCACCACCGAGCCGCCGTGCCAGGCGTACGACCCGGCGTTCGCCTACGAGGTCGCCACCATCGTCCGCCATGGCCTGCACCGCATGTTCGGGCCGGATACGCCGGCGAACGAGCGGGACGTCTTCTACTACCTGACCCTCTACAACGAGAACTACGTGATGCCGCCCATGCCCGAGGGCAACCCGGAGGAGATCGCCGCCGGGATCGTCGAGGGCCTGTACAAGTGGGCCGACGCCCCCGACGGGCCGTCCAACCGGGCCACCCTGCTGTTCTCCGGCAGCGCCCAGGGCGCGGTCCGCGCCGCCGCCGCCGAGCTGGCCGAGCACTTCGACGTCGCTGCCGAGCTGTGGTCGGCCACCAGCTACAAGCGCCTCCGCGAGGACGCGCTGGCCACGGCTCGCTGGAACCGGCTGCACCCGACCGAGCCGGCCCGGTCGTGTCGGGTCGCCGACCTGCTGGCCGACAGCAGCGGGCCGATCGTCGCCGTCACCGACTTCATGGCGGCCGTCCCCGACCAGGTGGCGCGGTTCCTCCCTGGCCGGTCGTTCACGCCGCTCGGCACCGACGGCATGGGCCGGTCGGATACGCGGGAGGCGCTGCGGCGCTTCTTCGAGGTCGACACCGGCCACGTCGTCGTGGCCACGCTCGCCGCGCTCGCCGCCCAGGGTGACGCCAAACCGGAGCTGGTCACCGACGCCCTCGCTCGGTACGACATCGACCCGGACGCCGTCAACCCCTATCTCGTCTGAGATCGGTAGGTCGCACCCGTGGCGAGTTGTCCGCACTCGGCTCGTTTCGGGACACGTATGATCGGCGGTCCTGTCAGCCGAGGGGGTTCCTGAATGCGACGTCTCGTCTTCTCCGTCGTCCTCCTCGGCGCATTGGTCGTAGCCGGGGCCGCCGGTGCGATCACCAATGGGAAGGCGGACGGCAAGGGCCATCCCAACGTCGGCGGGCTCGTCTCTCCCACCCAGTACTCCGACGGCACGTGGCTCTACTGCTCGGGCACGCTCATCTCACCCACGGTGTTCCTGACGGCGGCGCATTGCGGGGAGGACGGCGAGCAGGTCGGGGTCACGTTCGACACCGCCTACGAGGCGGGCGACAAGGTCTACTACGGCACGTTCTACGCCGACCCGCTCTACAACCAGGCCCAGAGCGACCCGCATGACATCGCCGTCGTCGTTTTCGACAAGGCGATCAAGGGCATCACGCCGGCGCTGCTGCCCGCGGCCGATTCCCTGTCGAACCTCTCGGGCACGCAGACCTTCACCTCGGTCGGCTACGGCGCCTACGAGGTGACGAGGGGACCGGGGGGCCGGACGTACCTCTACGATGACGTGCGGATGGTTGCGACCGGGACCCTCAACGCCACCAACAAGCCCTGGTTGCGGATCTCGATGAACCCGGCGACGGGCAACGGTGGCACCTGCTACGGCGACTCGGGCGGCCCGAACTTCCTCGGCACGAGCGAGGTCGTGGCCGCCATCACGATTACCGGCGACGCCGTGTGCCAGTCGACGAACGTCGTCTACCGCTTGGACACGAAGTCGGCGAGGGCGTTCCTGGCGCAGTACGTGACGCTGCCGTAGCTACCGACGGCGACGCCGCGTCGCCGCCGGGCATTCACTGTTGCAGATTGCTACAGTGATCGTGCCGGCGGCTCGGCCGGCCAGGAAACGATTGCCATGGCCTCGACGTCCCCCGCCCGCATCGACGATGACCTGTACGCCTCGGCGAAGCTCGCCGGCGAGGTCCAGAGTCGCAGCGCCTCGCAGCAGGTCGTCCACTGGGCGCGGATCGGTCGAGAGATCGAGGCATCGGCCAGCATCGCCCAGAAGGACATCGCCGAGGTTCTGGCTGGCAGCCGGTCCTACGACACGTTGAGCGCGAAGGAGCAGGCCGTCGTCCGGTCCGAGTGGTCGGCCCGGATGAACACCCGCCGTGATGCCCTGAACCTCGCCGAGCAGTTCGCCACCGCCGGGCGGACCTGGGTCGAGATCGACGACGACGGCACCGTCGTGCAGGGCGGGCCAGTCGAGCGCAGCAAGGCCGGCCGGCGCCGCAACGTCAAGACCGGCAAGACCGGCAAGGTCGTCACCAAGAGCGGCAACGCATCGAGGACCAAGCGGGTCAAGCGGGCCGGTCGGGCGGCGGGGGTCCGCGCCACCGACTGATGCCCGACCCGGTCCTCCACTTCCTCGTAGGACCGAACGGCGCCGGGAAGTCAACGCTGTACGACACCGTCATCGGGCCGGTGACCCATCTCGAGTTCGTCAACGCCGATGTCATCGCGGCGCAGCGCTGGCCCGACGACCCCACCCGCAAGTCCTACGACGCCGCGGTGGTCGCCGCGGCGCGCCGGACGGAGCTGATCGAGGCCAGGATCTCCTCTGTCACGGAGACCGTGTTCTCCCACGAGTCCAAGCTCGAGCTCGTCCATGCTGCGATCGACGCGGGGTACCTCGTCACCCTGCATGTCGTGCTGGTCCCCGAGGGGCTCGCGGTTGCCCGGGTCGCGAGCCGGGTCGAGGTCGGAGGCCACACGGTCCCGGAGGGCAAGATCCGGGAGCGGTTCCTGCGGCTGTGGCCGCTCGTGGCTTCAGCGATCGGCGTCGTCGACAACGCGACGGTGTACGACAACAGTCGGGCAGGCGCCCCGTTCCGGGTCGTCGCCTCCTTCGACCACGGCTCCACGATCGGCGATCCGGACTGGCCCACGTGGACACCCGACGCTCTACGCGGCGCAGAACGGTGACCGCCCAGAGCCCCCGGGGCTCTCCAATGCGTCTGCCACGTGCGCCAGCTCTAGGCTCCAACCGATGAAGGGCACCGTTGCCGTCACCGGCGATCCGGCGGCCGAGAAGCTCCTCAGCACCGACCCCCTCGCGCTGCTCACGGGGATGCTGCTCGACCAGCGAACGCGGTAACGAAGGAAGGACGGTTCGCGAGGGCTGATGCGGCTCATCGGTCGGGAGCGGGAGCTGGCGACGCTGGAGACGTGCCTGAGCGCCGCGCTCGATGGCCAACCGCAGCTCGTGCTCTGCCAGGGTGAACCGGGGATCGGCAAGACTCGCCTGTCCGAGGAGCTCGCGGCACGTGCCGCCGCCCAAGGTGTACTCGTCGTATGGGGGCTGGCGGCTGACTCGTCCAGCGCCCCTCCGTGTTGGCCGTGGTGGCAGGTGCTGCGGGTGCTGGCCGAGCACACCGACCTCGTCGCGATCGCGCACCGGCGCCAGCTCGATGCTGACCTCGCCGGCCTTCACCGGACGTCTTCGCGGCCGACGGTGGCGCCGAGATCGCCAGCGCGTCGTCCGAAGACCGCTTCCGCCAGTTCGACGCGGTGTCGCGAGTGCTGCGCGAGACGTGTCGGCAGACGCCGCTCGCGATCGTGCTCGATGACGTGCACTGGGCTGATCCGTCCACGCTGCTGCTCCTGCACCACTTGGCGCGAGCGTTGACTGACGAACGGCTGCTCGTGATCGCCAACGCGCGCGTCACCGAGCAACGGCATGGTGAGTTGCTGGCACGGCTGTTGCGGGAGCCGCGCACGGTCAGCATCGAGCTCCGCGGCCTCCCGCCCGCGGGGGTCCGTGCGCAGCTCTCGTCGTTGATCGGACGTGATGTCGGGGATGCCGACGCGGCCGATGTCGAGGCGCTCACCGGCGGCAACCCGTTCTTCGTCAGCGAGGTCGGGCGGGCCATCGGTAGTGGACAACTGCGGGACGCGACACTCGTCACGCCGAACCTGCGCAACGCGATCGCCGACCGGCTCCAGACGCTGTCGCCGGGTGCCGTAGCCTTCGTCCGGGCAGCAGCGATCGTCGGGCGCGAGTTCAGGGTGCCGGTCGTTGCCACCGTCGCCGGCATCCCCGTCGAGGACGCCCTCACACAGGTCGATGAGGCAGAACACGCCGCGCTCATCGAGCCGGTCACCACACCTCACGAGCATCGATTCGTGCATGCGCTCGTACGCGACGCGGTCGAGGCGGGGCTGACGACCGCCGACAGGGTCGGCCTGCATCGCCGCGCCGCCGAGGCGATCGAGCAGCACTCCACGCACCAGCTCGGCCCACACCTTTTCGACATCGCTCGCCACTGGGTCGCTGCCGCGGTGTCGGGCGACGAGGTCATCGCGGCCGCGTGGCTCGTGCGCGCCGCCGAAGAAGCGATGCGCCAGCTCGCGTACGAGGAGGGCGCACGACTCTTCCGTCAGGCTCTGGACGTCGGTGGGGCGGCGCTGCCCGATCATGAACGCTGCCGCCTGCTCATCGCCACCGGCCACGCGTTGTTGATGGCCGGCGAGATGGCTGCGCACATGGCTGCCTGCCTCGACGCCGCCGACCTTGCCCGCACCCTCGACCGCGCCGAGCTGCTGGCCGAGACCGCGCTGGTGATGGACACGACGGGGCAGCCGGGGTTCGAGCTGGCGACGCGGCGCGTGTGCGAGGCGGCGCTCGAGGCCCTCGACACCGAAGCAAGCGGTGTGCGGGCCCGCGTGATCGCGCACTACGTCGAGACGTACACCTTCCGCGCCGACCTCACCGATCTCGCCGGTATCAGCCGGGACGCATTGGCGATGGCTCGCGAGACAGGTGACCCTCTCGCGCTGGCCGACGCGCTGCGCGCCGGTCGGCTCGTGAACGCAGGCCCCGATGGCCTCGACGAGCGTTTCGCGCTGGCAGAGGAGATGCTTGCTCTCGGCCGCGCGCGGCACGATCCGCGAGTGGAGCTGGCCGCGCACGCGTGGCTGATCGACGGGGCGTTCGAGCGCGGCGACTTCGCGACCGTGGGGCGCGAGATCGACGCGTTGGCCGCGAGTGCGCAACAGGTGCGTGGTCCGCTGACGCGCTTCGAGGTGCTGCGCTGCCGCGCCGTGCTCGCACAGGCGCACGGCCGCTTCGCCGACGCCCGCCGCATCGAGGCGGAAGCCTTCGACGTATTGGCGCCGACGGGGCACCACTTCGGCTTCGTCGTGCGGTCCGGTCTCCTGGGGATGATCGGCCATCACGTGGGCCAGGACGAGGCGTCCGTGCAGGCCCACCGCATGGACGCCGCGCCCGAAGGCCTGCCCGGGTCGATTGGTCTCATCGCGCAGATCGCGTGGGCGCACACCGCGCTCACCTTCGGCGACCTCGACACAGCTGCTGCGTTGTACCGACCGCTGGGCCCCGTCGCCCGCTGGCAGCCGCCGCCGCATGTCGTGCTGCTCTGCCATACGTACGCCATCGTCGTCGCGTCCGCGCTCGGCGAGGATGACGACGTCGCGGCCGCCCGGGAGCGGCTCGTACCCCACCGCGGTCACCACGTTGTCAGCGGCACCAACCAGGTGGTGTACTTCGGACCCGTCGAGCTGTGGCTGGGGGTCGCGGCTCGACACCTCGGCCGGTTCGACGACGCCGTCATGGACCTCAAGCAGGCCATTGCCGCCGGCGCGGCCAGCGGCGCGGCCGGCTTCAAGGTCGAGGCGCAGGTCGAGCTGGCGGTGGCACTCGTGGCCCGCGAGGAGCCCGGCGATCACCAACGCGCGCGCGCGGTGCTCGAGACCGCCGGCAGTGCGGCCCAGGCACTCGGTATGAGGCCGTTCGAGCAGCGCATCGACGAGCTCGTGCGCCGGCTCGACGAAGCACGGCGCAGCCCGCTCACGCGCCGCGAGCGTGAGGTCGCCGGCCTGGTCGCCGAAGGCCTGACCAACCGCGAGATCGCGGCCCGGCTGTTCCTCTCCGAGCGCACCGCCGAGAACCACGTGCAACACATCCTCACGAAGCTCGGCCTCGGCAACCGCAGCCAGATCGCGGTGTGGGCAACGAAGATGAGCACCGAATCTGAGTAGTTCCGCGGATTCGGTCGAGCTGTCCGTTTCCTACGGTCCCCGGCATGAGCACCACGGCGACAACGCAGCTTCCCGACGAGGTCGTGTGGGAGGTCACCAACGGGGCGGTGTCGGCTCGCGCCCTCCACGTTGTGGCGGAGCTGGGCGTCGCCGACCTGATCGGCGACGAGCCCGTCGCCGCCCACGACCTCGCCAGACACATCGGTGCACGGCCTGAGGCGCTCGAGCGGCTGCTGGACCTGCTCGGCGCGAACGGGATCTTCAGACGAGACGACGGTGGCTACGCCCACACCGAGTCGTCCCGGCTCCTGCGCACGGACCACCCACGGTCGATGCGGGCGTTCGCTCGCATGATGGGCTTGCCCGTGATCTGGAACAGCTTCGGTGCGCTCGACCACACGGTCCGTACGGGCGCGCCCGCGCTGGGAGCGATCGATCCGCGGGGCTTGTGGTCGTACCTCGGTGCGCATCCCGACGAAGCACGGATCTTCGACGACGCGATGGTCGCCAAGTCCCGCGGCGACGTCGCGGCCGTCGTCGACGCGTACGACTTCCGGCCGTTCCCAAGGATCGCCGACATCGGTGGCGGCCGGGGCCAGCTCCTCCGCGCCGCGCTCGAGGCTGCTCCGGCCGCCCGCGGCGTGCTGTTCGAGCTCCCGGGAGTGATCCAGGCCCTGCCGCCTGCGAGCGGGCGGCTGGCGCATCACGCCGGCGACTTCTTCGTCGACCCGCTTCCCAGCGCCGACGCCTACGTCCTGATGGAGGTCATCCACGACTGGGGCGATGCGGACGCGCTCGCCATCCTTCGCGCCATCCGCCAGGCGGCGTCACCGGGCGCGGTGGTGCTGATCATCGAGGGCATCGTTCCCGACAGCGACCCGGACGCGCGGGTGCAGACCCTCGACGTGATCATGCTCACCATCACCGGCGGGCGCGAGCGCAGCGCGGCGCAGCTCCGCGCGCTCTTCCACGAGGCCGGGTTCCGGCTCACGACCGTCATCCCGACGGCCGGTCCGATGCAGATCGTCGAGGCCGTCGCCATCTAGCCGGCGACCGACCCGAGCAACCAACCAACCAGACAACAACCAACCAGAGGAGTGGTCGTCATGCACGCAGTGATCTACGACGTCGAGATGAAGAAGGACTGGGAAGGCGACGCCGACGCCGAGCTCGACTTCGTCGTGAACATGTCGAAGGAAACGCCCGGCTTCGTACGTGGCATCTGGCTGACCGACGGCGCCAGCGGCCTGAGCATCCAGCTGTTCGACTCGGAGGAGACCGCGCGCGGTGTCGCCGCGAACGCGTCCATGCCGCCCGATGCGTCGGTCACGCTGCGCTCGGCCGACGTCTACGAGGTCCTGCGCGAGGCCCCCTGATCCCGGCGGTCATCGACTCGAAGGGCACTCTCACCGTCACCGGCGATCCAGAAGGCCAATCACCTCGTCAACACGAACCCTCGCGCTCCTTCTGGCGATGCTGTTCGACCAGCACACGCGGTAACGAAGCGCAGGGCCTCGTGTAGCACGGCGTGCTACACTCGTGCGATGAGCAAGGTGATCACCCAGCGGGAGTTGCGCAACGACAGCGGTGACATCATGCGTCGGCTCGACGGGGGCGAGTCCTTCGTCGTCACGCGCAACGGTGTCCCGGTTGGTGAGTTGCTTCCGTTGCGGCGGCACCGGTTCGTCGCGGCGGAGACCGCGGTAGCGATGTTCCGGACCGCGCCAAGGGTCGACTACGAACGCTTCCGGGAAGATCTCGACTCGGCGGCGAGCCAAGATCCGACGCCGCGTGCCTGAAGTACGCCGTCACGAGCGTGGGGTGCTCGACACCTCAGTGATCATCGACCTCGATGAGCTCGACCCACTCCAGCTGCCGATCTCGGTCGCCGTCAGTGCCCTCACCATCGCAGAACTCGCGGCCGGGCCGCACGCGGCAGATGATCCTGACGAACGCGGACGACGCCAGGACCGTCTCCAGCGGGCCGAAGCGACCTTCGACCCTCTGCCCTTCGATGCGAACGCAGCGCGCGCGTACGGTCGCATATTCGCGTCGGTGTTCGCCGCAGGACGAAAGGCACGGGGCGCCCGAGCCATCGATCTGCTCATCGCGGCGACCGCACTCGCCGCCGAGCTACCGCTTTACACCCGCAACGGCGACGACCTCCGAGCCATCAACGACCTCGTCGACGTCGTGATCGTGTAGCTCACACCGCGCGGTTGCTCATCCACGACTGGGGCATCCGGCTGCTCGGCTGCTCGACTCGGAGGAGACGGCACGCGGCGCCGCCGACGCGGCGAATGGGATGGTGGTCCAACCTCGGCGGAGGCCCGGGATGTCGCTCGACAGTAGATGCCGTGACGAAGAGCAGCGACGGCGGGCTTGCCCATCGACCCTCGAACGATCAGACCCGGATGACTTCGAGGCCGGCGAGGTCCACGTAGTCGTCGTCTTGGGTGACCAAAGGCACTCCCAGTGACAGGGCCGTCGCGGCGATCCAGGAATCGTTCACCGGCATGCGCTGGTGGCTGTCTCGCAGCAGCAACCGGAGTCTCGCCCACGACTCGGACACCCGATCATCCACGGGGACAGGTTGGAGCGCCAGCGCTTCGGTGAGCGCCCCCAAGCGGCGGTCGCGGGATTCGACGTCGACAGCGGCCAGGACGCCGGCGCGCAGCTCACCGATCGTGATCACCGACACCCCGATCTCGCTCGGGAGCGCGTCAGCGTCGAGTGGCCGCCCGGATTCACGGGCAATGAACACCGTGGTGTCGGCAAGCCCTC
>JACCUL010000162.1 GCA_013811855.1 Acidimicrobiia bacterium | reverse complement strand
CGTGGGACAAGCCGGCCGCGGCCTGCCTGGCCAGCCGCATCCCGTACGGCACGCCGGTGTCGGTGCCCGTGCTGACCCGCATCGAGCGGGCCGAGGCGGCGCTGCACGAGCTCGGCTTCGCCCAGGTCCGCGTCCGCCACTACGGCGACACGGCGCGCATCGAGGTCGGGCTCGACGAACTCCGTCGGCTCGTCGATCGCCGCGCCGAGGTCACCGCGGCCATCCATGCCGCCGGCTACCGCTACGTCACCGTCGACCTCGACGGGTTCCGCAGCGGCAACCTCAACCCGGACCGGCCGACGGACCGTCAGTAGGGTCGGCCGCCATGCAGCTGGCGATGATGATCAACTACTCTGGCGACTTCCACGCCGACGTCGCCCGGGTCCAGGACCTCGAACGGGCCGGTCTCGACCTTGTCTGGGTGCCCGAGGCGTACTCGTTTGACGCCATCAGCCAGGTCGGGTTCCTGGCCGCCAAGACGCAGCGGGTGCAGATCGGCACCGGCATCATCAACGTGTTCTCGCGCACGGCCACCGCCGTCGCCCAGACCGCCGCCGGCTGCGACTTCGTCAGCGACGGGCGGTTCGTGCTCGGCCTCGGCGCGTCCGGACCGCAGGTCATCGAGGGGTTCCACGGCGTCGCGTACGAACACCCGATGCCGCGCATCCGCGAGTACATCGAGGTGTGCCGCATGACGTGGCGCCGGGAGCCGGTCGTCTACGACGGGCAGGTCGTCCACATCCCGCTACCGGACGGGCAGGGCACCGGGCTCGGCAAGCCGCTCAAGCTCATCAACCACCCGCAGCGCAGCGACATCCCGATCTACTGGGCCAGCCTGATGGGCAAGAGCGTCGCCAACACTGCTCGTCACGCCAACGGCTGGCTGCCGGTGTTCTTCGACCCCGAGCGCTTCGACCAGGTGTGGGGCGACGACCTGCGCACCGGCCTGGCCGACCGGGACCCGGCTCTCGGCGCGCTGCAGATCTGCGCCGGGGGGGTGACCGCGATCGGCGACGAGTTCGGCGGCGACGGGGGCGAGCGCGTGCTCGACATGGCCCGCCCGTACAGCGCCCTGTACATCGGCGGGATGGGCGCCCGGGACCAGAACTTCTACAACACGATCTGCCAGCGCTACGGCTACGTCGACGAGGCCAAGACGGTGCAGGACCTCTACCTGTCGGGGCGCAAGGAGGAAGCGGCGGCGGCGCTGCCGCGCCAGCTCCTCGCCGGCACCAACCTCGTCGGGACGCGGGCCGACGTCGCCGAGCGGCTCGCCGCGTACCGCGAGGCCGGCGTCACCCACCTGTCGATCAACCCGATCGGCACCGATCCGGTGCGCACGGTCGAGACGCTGCGCGAGCTGCTCTAGATCCACGGTGGCCGGCCGGACGCCCCACGAGGCCCTGGCCGCGTACCGCGCCAAGCGCGACTTCGGGCGGACCCGCGAGCCGGCGGGCGCGGGCGCTGTAACGAGGGTGCAAGGAGCACCCTCGTTCGTCGTGCAGCGCCATCGCGCCCGGCGGCTGCACTACGACGTACGCCTGGAGATCGACGGCGTGCTCGTCAGCTGGGCCGTGCCGAAGGGGCCGACGCTCGACCCCGACGTCCGATCGCTCGCCGTGCACGTCGAGGACCACCCGCTCGACTACGCCGACTTCGAGGGGACGATCCCGGCCGGCGAGTACGGCGGCGGCGACGTCATCGTGTGGGATCGTGGGTGGTGGCGGGCCGACGACGGGGTCGACCCGGCGGCGGCCGTGGCGAGAGGTGAGCTGCACGTCGACCTCTTCGGCGAGAAGTTGGCCGGGCGATTCGTGTTCGTCCGCACGGCCAAGCCCGGCGCCCGTCAGGAGCAGTGGCTGCTGCTGCACAAGCACGACGCGGACGCGGTCAGCGGCTGGGATCCCGAGGACCACCCGGCGTCGGTCGTGTCCGGCCGCGTCAACGACGAGGTGGCGGTGGCGCCCGACCTGACGTGGCCGGTGTGGGACCCGCCAGGCGCCGACGAGCTCGCCGCCCTCGACGCTCTGCGGACCAAGGGTCCGTGGACCCTCGGCGAACGCACGCTGCAGTTGACCAACCTCGACAAGGTGCTCTTCCCAGGGCGCGACGGCGGTGCGCCGCTGACCAAGCGGGACCTCGTGCGTCACTACGCGTCGATGGCGCCGGTCCTCGCCCCGCACCTCGCCGGCCGGCCGCTGAACCTGCAGCGCTTCCCGGACGGCGTCGACGGCAAGCGCTTCTGGCAGAAGGCGGTGCCGTCGCACGCCCCGGACTGGCTGCCCCGCTGGCGCAACGACGCCGCCGATCCCGGCGAGACGGAGTGGTACGCGATGGCCGACGGCGCGGCGTCCCTGGCGTGGATGGCGAACTTCGGCGCCGTCGAGATCCACCCGTGGACGTCGCTCTGCACGGCGCCCAACGAGCCGACGTGGGCGCTGATCGACATCGACCCCGGCCCGTCGACATCGTTCGACGACGTGGTCGTGCTCGCCCGGCTGCACCGCACCGCGCTGGAGCACCTCGGCGTGGTGGCCGGCCCGAAGGTGTCGGGTCGCCGGGGCGTCCAGGTGCTCGTGCCGGTGGGGACCGGGTGCTCATTCACGGAGACCCGGACGTGGGTCGAACAGCTCTCGCGTTCCATCGGCGCCGTCGTGCCGGACCTCGTCAGCTGGCAGTGGCACACGGGCCAACGGTCTGGTCGGGCTCGCCTCGACTACACCCAGAACGCCATCAACAAGACGCTCGTCGCGGCGTGGTGCCCGCGTCCGGCGCCGGGCGCACCCGTGTCGGTGCCGATCACGTGGGACGAGCTCGACGACCCCGACCTGCGCCCCGATCGCTGGACGATCGCCGACGTCGCCGACCGCCTCGCCACGGCCGGCGACCCGCTGGCCGCGCTCGTCGGCCGGGCCCAACGCCTCCCCCCGCTGTCCGATTGACCAACCCGGGTCAGACCATCCCGCGCAACCACCAGAGGGCGAGGGACCAGGCGGCGGCGAGCAGGGCGAGGGCGATCGCCGCCCACCGCCACGTCAGCTCGGTGACGGTCACGATCTCCTCGCCGAGGGTGTCGCCGAGCGAGTCGCGGATGCGCTCGTAGGCGTCGCTCAGCTCGGTCGTCGTGGCCGCCTCGTACGACGTCCCGCCGGTCAACTCGGACACCGACTCCAGGGGCCGCGGCTCGACGGGGACCGGCACGATCTCGCCGCTCGCCGGGTCGGTGATCGTGCCGGTCGCCGTCCCGAACGCGATGGTGAACACGGGGATGCCGGCGTCGGCCGCCTCCTGGCCGCCGTCCTGGGTGGGCCGGCCGACGGTGGTCGTCCCGTCCGTGAGCAGCACGATGGCGCCAGGGGCCAGATCCTCGTTGGCGCCACCGCCGTCGACATCGGAGGCCAGCCTTGTCAGCAACCGGGTGCCGGTCGCCAACGCGTCGCCGATCGCCGTCGACTCGGCCAGCTCGAGGCCGTCGATCGCAACGTCCAGGCGGTCGCGGTCGAGTGTCGGGTCGACCTCGATGTCGACCGACCCGGCGAACGACAACAGGCCGACCTCGATGTCGTCGTCGACCTGCTCGACGAACTCCTTGGCCGCCTCCTTGGCGGCGTCGAGGCGCGTCGGGGCGACGTCCTCGGCCATCATCGAGAGGGAGACGTCGAACAGGAGCAGGATGCGGCCCTCGCTCTTGGTGCGCTCGGTGGTCGACTCGACGGGACGGGCGATGGCCACGACGCCGGCCGCCAGCCCGGCCAGCTGCAGACCGGCCACGACGTGGCGGCGCCAGCCGGGACGGTGAGGGGCGACCTGGTCGAACAGCTCGACCTGGGTGAATCGCACGGCGACGCGCCGCCGCCAGCGCAGCACCGCGACGTAGGCGCCGGCGAGCGCGACGACGAGCAGCAGCAACCACAACCGGCCGGGGTTCAAGAACTGGATTCCGATCATCGGAGATCACCGATGCGAGCGAGCGAGCGCCAGCGAGCGAGCGGCCAGCAGCTGCGCAGGCGGCAGGTGGCGTGGCCGGGGAACGCCATGGCGTAGTCGATCCCGATCATCGCGTTCGCAGCACCTGGGCGTTGACGGCCTGGACCCGCTTGCGGCGGACGTGGCGCACGATCGACTGCAGCCAGTCGGCGTCGGTGGCGAGCTCGATGGCGTCGGCGCCGGACCGGCGGATCCCCTCATCGCGCCGGGCGACCTGCGCCGCGGCGGCGTCCGCGTAGCGCTGCTGGATCGCCGATGTGACCCGGACCTCACGGTGCCGGCCCGTCGCCGGATCGACGAGCTCGACGAGGCCGATCGGCGGCACGTCGCGCTCACGGGGATCGTGGACGGCGATGGCGAGCAGGTCGTGGCGCATGCCCAGGCGGGCCAGCGGGTCGATCCACCCCGTCCCGGCGAAGTCGGCGATGACGGTGACGAACCCGCGGCGGCGAGCGAGGACGCCGACCTTGTCGATGGCCGCGGCCAGGTCCGTGGGCCCGAGCCCCTCGACGGCCGGTGTGTCGGCGAGCGCGCTGAGGATGGCCCGCACCTGATCGCGCCCGAACCGCGGCGGCAGGACCTTCGTGTACGGACCGGCGGCGAGCACTGCGCCGAGCCGGTTCTGGTTGCGGGCGGTGAGGAAGCCGATCGCCGCGGCGGCGGCGAGGGCGATCTGCGCCTTCTCCGCCGTCGACGTGCCGAAGCGCATCGTCGCCCCGCTGTCGACGACGAGCCACGCCTCGAGGTCGCGGTCGGCGATCTGCTCGCGCACGTGCGTCTCGGTCGTGCGGGCGGTGACGTTCCAGTCGATGCGACGCACGTCGTCGCCGGGCTGGTACGGGCGCGATTCGCCGGGCTCGCTCCCGTGGCCCGGTGTCAAGCCCTGATAGTTGCCGTGAAGGATCCCGGCGAGGCGACGGTTGATCGTCAGCTCCAGCGTCCGCACGACCTCGCGCACCTGATCGGTCGGCGGGCCCGACGGCCAGAGGACCGGCGGCGCCGTCTCCGCAGCGGCCATCTGATCTAGCGCCGCTCGAGGGCGTCGTTGGGCTTCGGCGACACCCAGGTGGCGGGCACCGTCTCGAGGATGCGGTTGACGATCGTGTCCGGCGTGATGTCGCGGGCCAGCGCGTCGTAGGTGAGCAACAGCCGGTGGCGCATGACCTCGGGGGCGACGTCGAACACGTCCTGGGGGGTGGCGTACGTGCGGCCCCGGATCAACGACAGCGCGCGGGCGCCGCGCACGAGCCACAAGCTGGCGCGAGGGCTGGCGCCGAGACCGATCGACGGGGCGAGCTCGCCGAGGCCGAACACGTCGGGCACCCGGGTCGCCTGCACGAGGTCGACGGCGTACTGGCCGACGGTGCGATCGACGTACACGGCGTCGCTGCGGCGCTGCATGGCGATCAGCTCGTCGAGCTCGATGACCCGCCCGGCGACCGGTGGGTTGACGGCCATGCGGTCGAGGATCACCAACTCCTCGGCCGCCGTCGGGTGGTCGAGGACGATCTTCATCATGAACCGGTCGCGCTGGGCGTCGGGGAGCTGGTAGACGCCCTCGCTCTCGATCGGGTTCTGCGTCGCCACGACGAAGAACGGGTTCGGCACGGGGTGGGTGGTCCCGCCGATCGTGACCTGCTGCTCGGCCATCACCTCGAGCAGCGCCGACTGCACCTTGGCCGGGGCGCGGTTGATCTCGTCGGTGAGCAGGAAGTTGACGAACACCGGGCCCAGCTCGACGTCGAACTTCTCGGTGCTGCCGCGGTAGATGCGGGTGCCGACGATGTCCGACGGCAGGAGGTCGGGCGTGAACTGGATGCGGGCGAACGTGCCGCCGACGACGTTGGCGAGCGTCTCGGCGGCGAGCGTCTTGGCCAGGCCGGGCACCGACTCGAGGAGGCAGTGCCCGCGCGCCAGGAGGCCGACGAGCATCCGCTCGAGCAGCCGACTCTGACCCACGATGACCTTGCGCAGCTCGAAGAAGATCCGCTCGATGGTCTCCGCGGAGCGGGCATCGTCCATCGGGTTGATGGGTGGTGCGGGCATCGGACCTCCTCGTGGGCGTCAGACGGTATCGGTGTGCCGTAAGCGGCGGGTGAGGAACAGGTAGGCGGTTCCAGCCAGCGCGGCGGCGACGGCGAACACGGTGATGGCAGGTTGCACGCCGCGCCACGTTGACACCAGGCCGGCGCCGACGCTCGTCAGGCTGAGCACGAGGGTGACGATGGCGAAGTCGCCGGCCATCACCCGGCCGAGCAAGGCGTCGGGCACGCGCAGCTGTAGGCCGTACGTCGACAGTGTCCACTGGGCGCCGCCGCCGAGGTGGGCGACCGTGACCAACGCCGCCGTGAGCACCAGCGTCGGCGCCCACGCCGCGCCGAGGTAGGCGCAGGCGAACAGGATCGCCGCCCACCCACACAGGTTGAGGATGCGGCGCAGCGAGCCCCGTGCCCATCGGGCGGCGAGGAACGGTCCGAGCCCGGAGCCGACACCGCGAGCGGCGAGGAGCAGGCCGCGCCCGCGGTCCCCGCTGCCGTGAACGTCGGAGGCCAGGACGGCGAGTTGGCTGACGACGCCGGCGCCGATGGCGAACGTCGCCTTGGACGACATCAGCGCGAGGATGACGCGGTCATGGCGGGCCAGGTTGACGGCCTCACGCATGTCGGCCATGGGGTGGACCACCGAGTGGTGCTCGGCGGGCTCGCGGCGCTGCTGCATCGGGCGGCGCACGAGGAGGATGAGCAGGCCGGCGACCACGAACGTGACGATGTCGGCCACGATCGCGGCGCGGCGGCCGAAGGCCTGGCTGAACAGACCGCCGAGGCCGGCGCCCACGGCGAGCATGACGCCCCACGTCGAGCCGAGCAGGGCGTTGGCCGTGCGCAGCTCCTCCGGTGTGCGGGCCAGGTTCGGCACGGCGGCGTCGATCGCCGGCTTGACGAAGGCGGCGAGCCCGGCGACCATCCCCTGGAACACGAACGCCACCCAGATCCGGTCCTCGGCGAGCAGGAGCAGGCCCGACGCGGCCAGCGCTTGGGCGCCGCTGACCACCACCAGCAGCATGCGCCGGTCGACCCGGTCGACCACGGGACCCGCCAGCGGGGACACCAGGAACGACGGCAGCGCGAACGAGACGAGGACGAGCGACACGAGCAGCTCGCTGTCGGTGTTGTCGTCGACGAACCCGGCGAGGGCCACGAACACGAACCAGTCGCCGAGGAACGACACGACCTGGGCCAGGAACACCCACCGCAGGTCCCGGTTCGTCCGCAACAGCTGCCACATCGAGTGCCGGACCGTACCCACCCCGCGCCCACCCCTCCCATCTGGGTGCGATCCGTCTCATCCCGCCTTCTGGGGGCGGACCGTCTCGACTTCGAGACGCTGGCGCGCCCAGATCGCCGGATGGGACGCGCGACGATGCTCGGTCGTGCCCTCGTCCGTGTTCGACCGTCGCCTGCTGCCCGGGCTGGCGGTGGTCGTGGTGGCCGTCCTCGCCGCGTTCGGGTTCAGCGAGGTGGTCGACGTGTCGCCGCTCGTCGGCGGTGTCATCCTGGGGGTCGTCGCCGCCAACGTCGGGCTCGTCCTGCCCGTCCTGTCGCCGGGCATCACGTTCGCCGCCAAGCGCATCCTGCGAGCGGGCGTCGTGGCGCTCGGCCTGCGCCTCTCGTTCGACCAGGTGCGCGACCTCGGTCTGCTCGGCGGCGTCATGGTGATCCTCGTCGTCGTCCTCACGTTCTTCGGCGTCCAGGTCCTGGCGCGGTGGTTCGGGGTCCGGCCCGGCCTCGGGCTCCTCGTCGCCACCGGGTACTCGATCTGCGGGGCCTCGGCGGTGGCGGCGATGGAGCCGCTGGCCGACGCCGACGAGGAGGAGGTGGCCTACGCCATCGGCCTCGTGACGCTGTGCGGCAGCCTGTCGATCGCCGTGCTCCCGGCGCTGGGCCACGCCATGGACCTCGCCGTCGAGCAGTTCGGCACGTGGGTCGGCGCCGGCGTCCACGACGTGGGCCAGGTCACGGCCACGGCGTCGGCGTACGACGAGGCGGCGCTGGCGCCGGCCACGCTGGTCAAGCTGACCCGGGTCATCCTGCTCGCCCCGCTCGTGGCCGGCGTCGGCCTCTGGCGCCGCCGCTCCCAGCCGGTCGCCACCGGCGCCCGCAAGGCGCCGATCGTGCCGCTCTTCGTGCTCGGGTTCCTCGGGATGATCGGGCTGCGGGCGACCGGCTGGCTGTCCGACGACGCGTTGGGGTCGGCCAAGGACGTCGAACAGGCGCTGCTCACCGCCGGCATGTTCGGGCTCGGGTGCGGTGTCGCGTTCGCCCGCCTGCGCCGGCTCGGCGGGCGGCCGCTCGCCCTCGGGTTGGCGTCGTGGCTGCTCGTGGCCGTCGCCGCCCTCAGCGCGTCGGCGGTCGTATCGTG
>JACCUL010000159.1 GCA_013811855.1 Acidimicrobiia bacterium | reverse complement strand
ATGTTGGCACCGGCTGAGAACGCTCGGCCTCACCATCGCCGATGCCGAACGCCGCCGCGAGGAAGTTCACTGGACACCACGTTCCCTGAAATGCTCGATCTGACAAGCCCGGACGCCGCGGTCGATGTGCCGTTCGCCGAGGCCGCATTCGCGGCGGGAGGGGTCGCGTCGATCTTCGGCGTGAACGACCTCGTCACGGTGAGACACCAACCAGGCTTCGAATGGGGCCCGATCGTGGCGGTGATCGTCGCCGCGGCGGTGGCGCACCTGTAGGGCCGCTGCGTGGACGAACGGCATCAACCCGAATCGATCGACGTCGCCAAGGACGCCGCGGTGACAGTGACCTACCTCGACGGCTACGTCGCTCGGTTCGACCTGGTGAGCCTGCGCCAAGGATGCCCGTGTGCGACGTGCCGCAATTTCCGTGAGCGGGGAGAAGACAGCTGGCCCCGCCCGAATAGCCCGGTACCGCTTCGTGTCGAGCGCGCCCAACTTCACGGTGCCTGGGGGCTCAACATCACGTGGAACGACGGTCACGCCACTGGCATCTACCCCTTCGATTTGCTACGACGATGGCACGAGGCCCCGGGGTAATCTCGCCCGGCTTGCGGCCTGAGCCGAGCTACCGTCCGCGCCAACATGTCGATCACCTACGCGTGGCGGGACACGTTCGAGAACCTGGAGGTCAACGCGCTCGACGCGGAAGCCTTCGACACCCGACTGTTCGCCGAAACCGAGTGGGACTGGTCACGCCTCGTCGAGACCCACAGCCTGGGATGGGTCGTCGCTCGAGATGGTCCCGAGCTCGTCGGCTTCGTCAACGTGATCACGGACGGACTCGTGCACGCCTGGATCCAGGACCACCATGGTGGCGAACAAGGCGGGTATGAAGGGCATCGGCACCCAGCTCGCACCACGCCCCTTTCACGGCGCACCGAACATGCACGCCGAACGCCGTCGGCGCGACACGTTGGAACGGTTCGCAACCGGCACGCCGTGGGGCCGGTTTGGCGATCGCGTTCGGCGCGGCCGTCAGGCGGGCACGGTGCCGACGTGGACGGTGCGTGCTCCGAGCACGAAGATGTCGCGGCGACGCATGAGGCCCTGGGGATCGTCGTCGTCGAGCAGGCGCGCCAACGTCGCCCGGTCTTCGCCACCGAGCCGGTCATCGACCCTGGCCAGTTGACCGGCGAGGACAGCACAGACGACCCGTCGGGTGGACTCCTCGAGCGGGGGTGGTAGGTCGAGCAGGAATGACCGCGCCGTGACGTCGAGCAGTCCGGCCTCGGCCAGCAGCACGTTCCATCCCCGACCCGTGCGCACCGTGGCGCCGGCCGGGCGGACCTCGCTCCAGAACCAGGCGTCCTGCGCCGCCGCCAGGCGTTGCTCCACTCCGGGCTCCCCGATGCCGCAGTCGTCGGGAAGGAACCGGTTGCCGAGCCCACCTTCGACCACGACGACGCGCCCTCCCGGCCGCACGACATCGACGAGTGCCCGGATCGCGGCGAACTCGTCGTCGAGGTGGTGGACGACCGCGCTGGCGTGGACGAGATCGACGGGTCGAACGTCGAGCACACGGCTCAGTGGCTCGTGCTCGAGGTCGGCGTGTACGGCGACGAGGTGGTGGTCGCGACGCTCGACCCGCCGCCGGGCGACGGTGAGGAGCTCGAGGGCGCCGTCCACGATGACCACCGTGCCCGCCGTCCCCACCGCATCAAGCAGCGCTGCCGCCATGCCCCCCGCCCCCGAGCCCACATCCACCACCACCTGCCCAGGGCGCACGACGAGCCAGTCGACGATCGCCCGGTTGCGCCCTTCCTCCAGCTCGTCCCAGCCGCTGAGGGTTGCTGCCGTCGCCGCCCAGTCGACATCGTCGTGAGCATGTCCGCCTTTCCCCGCAGCCGCGTCCGTCATCGCACCAGTGTGGCCGCGCACGAGCGACTCCTTCCCGCTCGACGGGTCGTGCGGCGGAGTGGAGGTCGCTGACATCGGACGGACTCATCAAACGCGGACGGGCGCGTCGAGGGGTGCCCTCGGGCCACGGTGATGATGTGTCGATGACCGATCGCGCCTATGAATTGCGTCCCATCGCGTGGGTCGAGTCCTCGCTCGTCGACCTCGAAGTCGCTCCGAAGCAAGGCGACGAGGGAGCGCCGGATGCCGACCTCGTGTTCAACCCCGGGGTGGCCGACGGGATCAAAGATCTTCGCGTCGGCCAGGAGATCATCGTGCTGACGTGGCTCGACCGTGCCCGGCGTGACGTACTGGTCCTGCATCCCCGTGGCGATGAGCGCAATCGCCGACGTGGCGTGTTCAGCACGCGATCGCCCGATCGTCCGAACCCGATCGGACTGCATCGCGTCGAGATCATCGCGATCGACGGATGCACGATCCGCGTGCGGAACCTTGAGGCCCTCGACGGCACACCCGTCATCGACGTCAAGCCCATCCTCGAGCCGATCGGCGACCGGTAGCGCGGCCGCTGGCGGACGCGCCAGCACGACATCCCCGAACGCCGAACCGCGGAGGGCGCGAGCGAGGCTTCGGCCGCGCGTCTGGAGTGTCGAGCTACATCGTGCGACCAGGGCGGCCGGCGACGTCCCGCCACGGTCCGTCGTCGCGAGTGGCGATGGTCCTTCGTCGAGCACAGAAGTCGCCCTCGACGAGGTCGACATTCCGATCGATCCCGCGGCGTTGATCGCTCCGTCGAGCTCCTCGCTGACACGTCTTCACGACACAGCCCCTGGGGCGCTGCCGGTGAGGCAAGGCCGCAAGGCAAGTCGACGAGGCCGTGGGGTGAGACGTGTCGGGTGCGCCGTTACGGTCCGGGCCGAGCGCGATGAGGACGTCGTTCGTGAATGGCAACCCTCCGGCCTCGACGATCGCCGCGACCGCCGGTACCGGCGGTACCACGGTCTGATGGCCGCGGCGTGCGAGCCGGGCGGGCCAGACTGGGGACATGAGAGTCGATGTCCGTCACAACCCGTCGTTTGCTGCCGCCCGTGTCACCCTCGAACCCAACGAGGAGCTGCGTGGTGAGTCGGGTGCGATGATGGCCATGTCGGCCGGTGTTGCGGTCGAGGCGAGCACCCAGGGCGGCCTGATGAAAGGCCTCAAGCGCTCGTTCCTCGGTGGGGAGAGCCTGTTCGTCACCACGTTCACGGCCCCGGCTTCTGGTGGCTGGGTCGATCTGGCCCACTTTCTCGCCGGTGACATCGTGACTGTGACCGCGTCATCCGAGGAGCCGGTGTCGATCACCAAGGGCTGTTGGTTGGCGTCGGCGGCCGGTGTCGAGCTGGACACCAAGTGGGGCGGGTTCAAGAACCTGTTCGGCGGCGAGGGCGGATTCTTGGTCCGTGCGACAGGGCAGGGGACGGTCCTGCTGGCGTGTTATGGGGCGCTCGACACGCTCAGCCTGGCCGCCGGTGAGTCGGTGACGGTTGACACCGGTCACGTGGTGGCGTTCGGGTCGACCGTGACGAGTCAGATCCGCAAGGTGGCGGGCGGCATGGTGCAGACCCTCAAGTCCGGCGAGGGCTTCGTCTTCGACTTCACCGGGCCGGGCTGGGTGATGACACAGACCAGGAACCCGTCAGCGCTGGCGGCCTGGATCCGCCAGGTGATGCCCGGTGAGACCGGCGGCGCGTCGGGCGGGGTGCTCGGCGGCCTGCTTCGCAATTGACCAGCGCGTGAGCATCGCCATCGACGTTGCACGCGGCCAGCTCCACCGAACTCAGGTGGAGCCCCGCGTGCGGTAGCGACTTGCGTTCGTTCCCGCTGATCGGACCGCTCTCACAGCCAACGGATCTGGTCGGCCAGATCCGGCAGGTCTTGCCTGCGCAGATCGCTGAGGGCATCGACGAGATCGTCGGGATAGCGGCCACTGCCTCGGTGGAAACGCCGGGGCGAGGTGAAGATCACTCCGGCGTGACGCTCCCCCGTGCTCGTCCAGATCCTGACGATCCGATCGAAGTCCTTGGCGTTTACGGTCACGACAACGCGTCGCTCGATCGTTGCCGCTCGCAGCAGCGACTCATCATCCAAGGACGTCAGTACCGCGTCGTCGGCGGCCGCCTGGACGTCGTGGCCGTCCTCCCGCAGCCGTCGAGCGGCGTGACGGGAGTGATGGGTGTCGAGCAGCAGCCTCACCTTGCGAGAAGATCTCGACCGCGTCGCCATGCCTGCTCGGCATCGGCCGCCGCGGACCGGTTGACCTCGATCTCGGCGTCGATCTCATCGGTGAACTCGGCGTAGTACGCCACCGCCGCTTCCACATGCGTCCGGGGCCAACCAAAGACGTCGACGGCGCGGTCGACGCGTTGGTCGGCTGCGACATCACCACCGACCACGCCCCCGATCACCTCCCACACATCGGCACCGCCGACGAGGACGGCACGTCGACCAGTCGCACCGTTGCGGAATGCGATGAGTGGGTGTCGGCGGCTGCGCAGCCCTTCGTCGACGAGCTCCTCGATCAACGCCGAGGTCGAGCGGCGTTGGACCTCAGCCTCGTGCTTGACGCCTCGCACGACGTCGTCCCGGCGGAATCGGACCGACATCGGATGCGACATGACTACATCGTAGTCGACGAGTGGTGTTCCGCGACCGGCGCTGGGCGCGCACAGTCCCGGATCCGGCGCTGTGGGCGCCCAGAACGGCTCGATCAGGTGCCGGACATCGGCTGACAGAGGGGCGCCCGACCGGCCCGGTGTGCTGGTCGATGAACCGCCCGCGTGGTTCGGCGCGACAGTGGGGTGTGCGCAGCCGCATCGCAGCGTGTAGCGACGCCGAGTTGGTGGCGTTGATCGCCGACGAGCACCGCGACGCGCTGGCCGAGCTGTACGCGCGCCATGCGGGCTGGCTGGTCGCGCGGCTGCGCCACCGATGCGCCGACGACGGCCTGGTGGCCGAGGCGTTGCAGGACACGTTCGTGGCGGTGTGGCACGGTGCCGGCCGTTACCACGGCGCGGGTGGGGTGGCCGCATGGATGTGGGGCATCTCGATCCGCCGGCTGATCGGGTTGCTGCGCAAGCGTCGCCCGGAGCCGGTCGCGGACAGCGATCAGCCCGCGGCGCTCGTCGCGAGCGTGGAGGAGCTCGTGCTCGCCGGCACGGAACACGGCGATCTTGCCGGGGTGTTGCGGTCGCTGTCGCCGGAGCTTCGCGCCGTGGTGCAAGCGACGGTGCTGGACGGGCTGACGACACGTGAGGCCGGCCGGCTGCTCGGCATCCCGGCGGGCACGGTGAAGACGCGGATGATGCGGGCACGAGCGGAGATGAGAGGAGCGCTGGCATGAGCTGGCACGTGGATGCGGTGACGGCCCATCGGTACGCCTCCCGGCGGATCGATCCGACGACAGCGGCATCGGTGGAGTCGCACGTCATGGTGTGCTCGGGCTGCCGGGCTCTCGTCGGCGACGCCGTGGACGGGCCCGTTCTGGACGCCGTGTGGACGGCGTTGACCGCGCAGCTCGACCAGCCGGGAGTCGGTCACGTCGAGCGGGCGCTCGTGCGCGTCGGCTGCACCGAAGCGACCGGGCGAATCATCGCCGCCACATCCCGCGCGCGGTGGTCGTACCTGCTCGCGGTCGCATTCAGCTTGCTGCTCGCGGTGATCGCGGCCCGCACATCGTACGAGGCGTACTTCGGCGCCTTCTTGATCATTGCGCCGCTCGGCCCGCTCATGGCGGTCGCCGTGGTGGGGCGCTGGAGCGATCCGCTCTACGAGGTGACGCAGACGGCGCCGACGTCGTGGTTGCGGATCCTGCTCGTGCGGACCGGTGCTGCAGTGACGCCGGCGTTGGTGCTGACCGCCCTGTCGATCCCCTGGCTGCTCGAGCGGGGATGGCTGGCCGCCGCCTGGCTCCTGCCGGCGCTGGCGCTCGCCCTCGGTGCGCTGGCGTTGTCGAGCTGGATGTCGATCGAGGCCGCCGCGATGTCGGTCGGTGGGTCGTGGGCGGCTGTGCTCGTCGGCCTGCACCTGCCGGTCGTCGAGCTGCTCGATCTCTTCGCCGGACCGTTGCAGGTCGTGGCGTTGACCGTCGTCGTCGGTTCGGTTGTCGTGACCGTGCTGCGTCGCTCGTCGTACGAATATCGGGAGGCGTGATGGAACCGATCGTGGTGACACGTGGGCTCACCAAGCGGTATGGGAGGTCCACCGCGCTCGCCGGCGTCGACCTGCAGCTCGAGCGAGGTATCACGGCGCTGCTCGGACCGAACGGCGCCGGGAAGACGACGTTCTTGCGGATCCTCGCCACCGCACTGGCCCCGACGACGGGATCGCTGCGCGTGTTCGGTAGCGACCCCGCCGATCCGGGTGGGCGGCTGACGATCCGTCGTCAGCTCGGCTACGTGCCACAGGAGCTGGGGCTGTTCGACAACTTCACGGCCTTCGACTTCGTCGACTACGTGGCGATCCTGAAGGAGCACGTGGACCGGCGGGCGCGCCACGACGAGGTGCGGCGGGTGCTCGACGAGGTCGACCTGTCCGACGTGCGATCGAAGAAGATCCGCAAGCTCTCGGGCGGGATGCGACGTCGTGTCGGGCTCGCGCAGGCCCTCCTCGGCGACCCGGCTCTCGTCGTGCTCGACGAGCCGACCGTCGGACTCGACCCCGAACAGCGGCTCCGCTTCCGCCAGGTGATCTCCCGCCAGGCCGACCAGCGGTGCGTAGTGCTCTCGACCCACATGACCGAGGACGTCGAGGCGATGTGCGACCGCGTGGTGGTGCTCGACCACGGCGCCGTCGCGTTCGACGGGACTCCTGCGACGCTCGCCGGCCTGGCGCACGACCGGGTGTGGGTGGCAGACCGCCCCGAGCCGTCCGCCCTGGTGTCGTGGCGCACCGGCGAAGGCCGCCATCGCATGGTCGGCGAGCCACCCTCCGATGCGGAGCTGTTGGCACCGACCGTCCAGGACGGCTACCTGCTGCTCAACGGCGGCGTCCCGGAAGGTGCCTCGGCATGATCGGCGCTCAAGCCCAGCTCGGTCGGGTCGAAGGAGGCCGGTTGCTGCGCAACCCCGCCGTCTGGCTGGCCTTCGCGCTGAGCGCTCAGTGGGTGCGGTCCGCCGTCACCAACGACGACCCAGAAGACCGCTACAACCTGCTCGTCGGGTACGGCCTCGTCGTCCCCGGCTTCGTGATGCTGCTGCACGTTGTGCTCGCGGTGCTTCGTGCCCGCGCGTCGGGCACCGAGGAGCTCTTCTCCACGGTGCCCGTCGGTGCCGACCGTCGCACGGTCGGCCACGCCATCTCATCGTTCGCTGCCGGCGCGCTCGGGACGCTGTGGTTGGTGGTCCTGCTCGTGGCGCTGCGACCAGGCGACGTCCTCGGCACCGAGCGGTTCCTCCGTGATGCGGACGTGCTGAGGTGGAACATCCTCGACATCCCCCGGCCCAACGTCGCGCAGCTGCTGCAGGGTCCCATGGCGGTCGTGGTGACCATGTGCCTCGGTGTCGCGCTGGTGCGCTGGATCCCGTCGTGGCTCGTGGTGGTGCCACTCGCGTTCGGGGCGATGATGCAGCTCACGTTGGCGGGACTCTGGTCCGGAGCACCGACATCGATCGTCGACTGGTTGAACCCGCTGTCTCGTGGTTGGGTCCACGACGGGTGGTTCGGCTGCGCGCAGAGCGACGATCGCTGCGACCTCACCGTCTCCGGGTTCGACCGGACGACGCCGTGGTGGCACGCGGGCTACCTCGTCGCCCTGGCCGTGTTCCTGGTGACCGTTGCCGTGCTACGGCACCGTCGTGATCGCATGACGTGGGCGGTGTTCGGGCTGTCGCTCGGTGCGCTCCTGATGTTCGCCGCGGCGCAGGTCATCGTCTATGAGCGGTTCACGCCGCTGGCGCTCGGCGGAGGATGATGGCGATCGGACGGCGAGCGTTGGTCGGTGCGGTCGCCCGGCGCCTGCCGTGGGGCCCGATCGGGGCGACGGCGGCGGCGTGCGCTGCGTTCACGTGGGTCCGCGCCGTGCAGGTCGACGCCGCAGAGCTGGTGACGCCGCTACGCCTGTCGGCGGTGCTGCTCGCGGGCGCAGCAGCCGGATGTCTCGAGGACCCTGCAGAGGTCCTGACCGCGACGACGCCGTTCGGACGCCTTCGTCGCCGAGCGCTCGCGGTGGCGATGACCGCGGCGATCGTCACCGTCGTCTGGTTCGCCGTGGTCGGTGTGGCGTCGGTGCTCACGTCGGACCCGGCTCGCGGCCCGGGGATCCCGGCGGGTGGGCTGACGATCGAACTGATCGCCACTTGCGCCGCGGGGTGGTTGCTCGCCGCCTGGATCAGTGCATCGATCGGGTGGCGTGGATCGGGGATGCGTGCGGCGATCGGTGTGGTGATCGCAACGTTGCTCTCGCTGGCGCAACCCGACGTCATGGGATGGTTGTGGGCGATGCCAGGCTCGGGTGCGGCATGGACCGACGCCCACGAGCACTGGGCGCTCGTCGGCCTCGTCGCCTGCGTCGGCGCCGCCGCGCTCAGCCGTGACCCAGCACGTCGGTCCGTGGGATGGCTGAGGCGGGCGTGACAAGCGCGCACCGTGTGAAGCGGTCGGACCTCGGGTCGTCGAACCGAGCGGGTCGCAACACGCGACAGAGGGGACGACACACCTGTTGTGATCGGAGGAACCATGGAACGTGATCGACTCGACCGGAGATGGCTGCTGGCGGCGGCCGCCGCGGGGATCGGTGTCATCGGCGCCGGTGCGTCGATGGCCGGGGCCGGCGCGGCGAGCGACCGCGCCCTGCACGCGCACGCGACGCTGCTAGATCCCGCCGGTGCGGAGATCGGCTGGGCGAAGCTGACCGAGGATGGCGCTGGCCGGGTGCACGTCAACGTCAAGGTCGACGGCTTGTCGCCCGGGCTGCACGGGATCCACTTCCATGCCGTCGGCGCGTGCAGCCCTGACTTCGCAGCGGCGGGCGGGCACCACAATCCGCTCGGCGCCCAGCACGGTTCGCACGCAGGTGACCTGCCGAACCTCGTCGTGAACGAGTCGGGACGAGGACGGCTCAATGCCACCACCGACGCCGCCACGTTGTCGAGCAGCGACGTCGGGCTGTTCGACGGGGACGGCACCGCCGTCATCATCCACGCGAACCCCGACGACTTCGTCACGCAGCCGACTGGCAACAGCGGTGATCGGGTCGCCTGCGGCGTCGTCATGGCCGATGATCGTCAGCGGCCGCCACGGCGTTCCGAACGCCCCGACGACCCGTCGTCGCCGCTGGCGCGGCGCCAGATCGGCATCTACGCGGCACTCGAGTGGGAAGGTGGACTTGTTGGAACGTGGGACATCGCGGAGTGCGAGACTCGTGCCGAACGAGCTAGCTGGCGACTCCGCCCACCTCGGGGGTAAGCCGTGAGGTCCGAAAACCTGATTCTCTCGGTGGTGTGTGCAGCGGGGGTCGGGGTTGCGGTCACCACCGCCTGGCGCGGCCGCAAACTTCCCGTGGTCTCGGCTCCGATGAAGGCTCCGCAGACCGCCGGGGAGGCTGCCCAAGATGCTGTCCGTTCGGTGTCAACGGTCCTCGCAGCTGGGCTGGTCGCGGGCTTTCTCGTCGCCGGACTGGGTGGACGACTCCTCATGCGCATCCTGGGTGCCACGTCGGGTGACCGGGCGCAAGGCCGCCTGACGGAGGCCGACGAAGTCGTCGGTGAGATCACGTTCGGCGGATCGCTCGGCTTCGTCGTGTTCGTGGGCCTGTTGCTACCGGCCGGAGCGTCGCTGATCTACCTCGTCGTTCGTCGGTTCCTCCCCGACCCGGCATGGATCGGCGGACTGATCTTTGGGCTGCTGCTTCTCGCCACGTTCGGGGTAGATGATCCCCTCTCGTCAGACAACGTCGATTTCAGGATCTTGACGCCCCTTCCCTTGGCCGTGACGCTCGTCGTCGTGACCGCCCTCCTGTTCGGTGCGACGTTTGCCGCGCTTGCTGCACGGCTCGACAGCACGATGGGCCGCATCGCCGACCCCGGCTGGGCGAACAAGATCGGATACGTCTCCCTCGTCGCCTTGGTCGTCCCGTTCTTCCTCATACCCGCCATCGTCTACGTCGCCATTCGCGTCATCGATCGTGGCCGCATCGGTGTGTTGCTCGAGCAACGACCGATCCAACTCGCAGGGCACGCCCTCATGTCGGTAGCGGCAATCGCCGCGGCGCTCATCGTTCTTCGAACGACCGTTGAGATTCTCTAGGCGACGAGGAGGACGGAAGTGGCCGAAGGTGTCCGAGCGATGCTCGGCATCGACGATGCCTGCCCGTTCTGGCTCATGAGAGGGATGGGCCAGTCCTTGGATGCGGAGAGTCGGTCAGGGGGTTCCCAACCGAACAGGAGGACCCAGTGATGGACGTGATGATCGGGATCGACCCGCACAGGTCGCACACCGCGACGATGCTCGACCGCCACGAACCGGAGCTGAGACGAATCAGGGTGCGTGCCCCGAGGACTTGACCGATAGCCGCGGCGCGCCTGCCCACCGGGCCGGAGCCTCCTGGGGAGTGATCGGCGCCTAACTCGACAGGGCGCCCGCCAACGGTTCGAGCCCCTCGCTCGCCACTGACACCGTCGGCCGACCCGACGTCATGGGTCGGAGCCGGCCGCCCCCGCCGAGTTCGGGCCCGACCGGACCGAGACAAGCAGCACCGAACGTCACCAGAGTACGACCGCCGCGGACTCACAGCGAGCGACAATCAGGCGTGTTCGTGCTGTGGGCAAGCAGAGTCGCGGCGTCCTCTGGAGCCGCACCTCGGTTGTCGCCATCAACGCACGACCAGCCGCATCGGACAGCGTCGGCTGCGGTCTCATTGACCAGTCCGGGTTCGGACATCTCCTCGGCTCGTGGAAGGATGACCGCATGAGGATTGCTCGACAGATCGTCGTCTTCGACGCCGCCGACCTGACCGCCGAGAGCACCTTCTGGGCTGGACTGCTGGGTGGCACGGTCGAGGCGGAGGACGATTGGCACAGTGTCTACGTCGACGGCGAACCACGGTTGGGAGTTCAGCTGGCTCCCAACCACGTTCGGCCTGATTGGCCCCATGGGACGCCGCAGCAGATCCATCTCGACCTGTTCGTCGATGACGTCAAGGCCGCCCACGACGAGGCCACGTCGCTGGGTGCCGTGCTCTTGAAGCCGGCGGATGACATCGAGTCGGCCGACGGCTACCAGGTCTACGCCGATCCCGCCGGGCATCCGTTCTGCCTCTGCTGGGGCTGACGCTCGACTTGGAGACACACACATCGGCATCGGCGCGCTTGTGACCTCACAGGCAGCGAACGGTCATCCCGCCGCCCAGGCGGCAGCTCGGCGCCGTGTGGTCCGTCGTTGCCCGTATCGACGGTGTAGCTGGGTTGTCATGGTCAGCGCAGGTCGGCGGGTTCGTCGGCGATCGGGGGGTCGAGGGTTTCGCGAAGTGAGGTGAGGGCGCGCCGGACGGCGGGCTCGCGCGGACCAAGTTCCTGGACGACGTAGGCGTCGGAGGCGGCGGAGTCCGCCCGCTGTCAGTCTGGAGCCAGCGTGAAAACCCAGATGAGCAGCGGGAGTTGCGTTTGGGATTCGATGTGGAAGCCGTTGGCCGCGAATAGCCGCTCCCACTCGCGCTGCGTGCGCTCGCGTCCGCCCTCGGTGACCGTGAGCATCAGCATGTCCACCGCCTTGCTCAGATCGTCGCGCTCGGCCGGGTCGAGAATGCTGTCGATCACCCACAGCCGGCTGTCGGGTGACATCGCCGCGTGGACGTTGCGCAGGATGATCCCGGCTCGTTCGTCGTCCCAGTCGTGCACGATCGCCTGCATCACATAGCGCTCGTGCCCGTCGGGGATGGCGCCCTGGTCGAAGAAGCTGCCGGCAACGGCGCGCCACCGGTCGGGGGGGAGGTCACCGAGCACGTCGAACGCGCCCGACACGACGTCGGGGAGGTCGAAGACGGTGCCCCATGCCGTCGGGGCGGCGTCGAGCAGGGCGCGCAACAGCTGTCCCGTTCCTCCACCGACGTCGCAGATGCCGCCCACATCCTCAAGTGCCACTGCGTTCACCACGAGCGGCCCGGCCACCGACGACAGCGATCGCATCGCGCCGTCGAAAGTGGCAGCGGCGTCGAAGCGGTCGTCGTGCAGCCAGTTGAAGAACGGCTTGCCAAAGGCGGCGGTGGCGGCCGATCCGCCGTTGCGCACCGGGTGAATCGCCTGGTTCCAGAGGTCCCAGTGCCAATCGGCGGCCATGAACCGGACCCAATCGCGTAGCGACTGCGGGTCGTCGCGGCGAAGGGCACGGGACCGCGCGTTGAGCCGGTATGTGCCGTCGGGCTTGCGGGCGAACCAGCCACGCGAGGCGAGAAAGCGCAGCACACGCTCGGTGGCGTCGGCCTGGGCGCCCACCCGGTTAGCGATCGCGTCGGCCGTGGTTGCGCCGCTGTCGATCGCTTCCGGGATGCCCAGCTCGCAGACCACCCCGAGCATCTTGATCTCCGCGAGCAGGAATGTCCGCTCGACGGTGATGCCCTGGGGCGGCAGCATGGCGTCGGCCGCCCGGCGCAGCCTCGACCGCACCGCGAAGGCCCGCCGTACGACCCATGTCGGCGGGATCCGTGGCGGCCTCGTCGCATCGGTCGGCACTCGACACCTCCTTCGCTGCCACGTCAGTCTGACCACACCGGCACGACCGCAGGGCATCCAGCTGCGGCCGTCTCTACGCGATCGGCCACCGTCTGGAAGACACCGGCATCGTCGGGACGCGTTGCCGTCGACCCCGCCCCCCTCCCGGGCTGAACGGATTGTGATGCGACGAGCTCTGACGGCGTCGCTCCTCGTGGCATCGCCATCCGAGCGCTCGTCCAGGACACACCGAACGCCCGCACCGAATGACCGGCCCGAGACAAGTTCGAACGCGCACCGATCGGCAGTCGGCGTACGCACTATCGGCATGGCCCGCTACGCCGAAGAAGAAGGCGGCATCGAGCACTCCCCAGCCGTCCACATCCGCCGACCTCGCATCGACCACGAGTCCCACGTCGCCCACCTCGACCGCAAACGAGCTCGGCGCGATCCTGGTTGCTGCTGGCCTGTCATTGCCGCGGGACCACGCGTTGGTGTCGCTGCTCGCGTTGAACGGGTTGCGGGTGTCCGAAGCGATCGGCGCCACGATCGAACGCTCGGCCAAGAACGCCGCCACCGCACCCTGACCGATCCTCATCGACCCGGACGGCGCCCGTGTCGACTTGCCTCGTTCCGGCTTCTGGGCGCGATCTACGCGCGCTTCAATGTGTCATCGTCGGCTCCTTCGCCGAATGTCGCCGGAGGTCCGAGGTGGCTGGGTCACCAGGGCCGGTAGATCTCGATCTGCTGGCTGGAGACCTCGTCGGACGCCGTGAGCAGCGGGAGGTCGAGCTGTTCGGCCAGCAGTACAGCCGCCCACGAATCGAGCGCGTCCACGGCGCCGAGGCCGGCTCGTTCCAGCGTGTCGGCGACCAGGCTGCGCACGGGAAACCATTCGTCGACGGCGGCCAATGCGATGCCGAGCTCGACACGGATTCGGCCCAGGTTCCCTTCGTGGCGTGCAGCGACGAACCGCCCGACAGTCAACGCCGTCGAGTCGAGGGCGAGGACTTCGACGTCTGCGGGCCTCCGGCCCTCGAGGGCTCCGGCGAAGACGAGGACACCTCCGGCGTCGGCGACGACGCTACGCGGCATCGATGTCGCGCAGGCGCTTGCGGATGCGCTCGAAGTCTGCTCGGTTCATGGGTTCCCGACCGGTGGCAAGCTCAGCTGGCGACCGTCGTCCGGCGATCCGTGTCAGCTCGTTGCGCAAGTACTGCTGCACCGACATACCCGCGGCAGTCGCCTGCTCGCGTAGGCGCTGGCCGACAGCGTCGTCGAGGTCCTTGATGTTGAGGTCCACACGTCCGACGATACCAAATCGGTAGAAGTTGAACCGGCGGGTCGGCGACGTCGACGGGGCCATCGAGTTCTACGAGCCAAGCGTTGGCTGACGATCCGTCGCGCCAGAACGTACTCACCCGAGTGTCGCCAGCAGGCGTGAGGCCGAGCGCACCGATCGACATCTCGTTGCCGGTGTGCGCGGGATCGGAGAAGGGTGTCGGAGCTCAGCGATGCTGGGATCAGTGTGCAGCGTGTGTCGCGCGCCGGGCGGGCATCATCGTGGGTGGTGGCAGCTCGGCCGTGAGAAACTCGACGATGGTGCGTGCCACATCTCCGGGACGTTCGATCGGGAGACCGTGCGATGTCGCCGGGACGACGCACAGCTGGCCTGCGGGCAAGGCCTCGTACAGCTCACAGGTGTGACCGAGACGGACGATGTCGTCGTCACCGACCATGACCAGTGTCGGTGTGGTGATCGTGGTGATGTCGTCGACGCTCAACGTCGGCTCGGTGGTGACCATCGCCAGGAACTTCTCGAACAGCGCTCCGAAGTGCTCAGCACCGTCGGGCGAGCGCGCGGCGTAGGCTTCGAACATCTGCGCGGCGACCGGGGAGTCCTCTGGGAGCTCCAGTGGGAGCACACCTTCGTGGTGAAAGTTGGCCCCGATCACGACCAGCCGATCGACCAGCTCCGGGCGACGCATGGCGACAAGCAACCCGACGATCCCGCCGTCGCTCCACCCGACCAGGTGTGCACGGCCACCGACGACCGCCTCCAGCACACCGACGGTCTCAGTGGCCATGTCCTCGTAGTGGAACCCGACGGGCGTGTCCGCCGTGTAGCCGTGACCGCGACGGTCGAACGCGACCACCCGGTAGCGCTCGGCGAGCGGGTCACCAACGGCGTCGAGGAGGAGATCGCTGTTCGACATTCCGCCATGCAACAACATCACGGTCTCACCGCCGCCGCCTCGTTCGTCGACCCACGTTGGATGGCCGCCGATGTCAATTCGTCCTCCCACAGCATCCCCTCCTTGAACAAGCCTGATCGCCGACAGACTGTAGGTGAGGGCCGCCGGAACGATGTCCTGGCGGCCCTCACCTCGGCTCATCAGCGGCCATGCGGGCACCACGGTCGCGCTCGATCCCGGCGGATTCTGGACCGACCGCCAGGTTGCGGTCGTCAGAGCAACCCATCAAGGCCTCCGTCGCTCTGGTCCGCACGATTCAGCCGGCGCTCCCGTTCCTCACCCGATCAGCCGTCGGGCGCACTGCGTTGCTCGCCCAGTTCTCGGCCAGACCGTGGAAACTCGACTCGAACCTCGTGCTGACCGAGCGGCGCGGGTTCAAGTCCTCTTCGAGCCTCGATGACCTCGGCGCGCCCGTGGGTGTCGTGGCGCTCGTCGCCGCGATCTCCTGGCCGCCGGTCAAGGACGTCGACGGAAGACGATCGGGAGCGTCCGCGGGTCGGCGATGCCGGTCGAGGGGGCGCCCGGTGACGCGGCCCGTGATCCCGACGTCGCGGATCGTGGCGGACATCGCGGTGAACGCCTCCTGGAGCTCGGCCCTGGCGAGCAGGTGGCCGAGGCAGTGGTGAACGCCACCGCCGAAGGTGACCTGGGGACGCGGGAGATCCGTCAGGAGGTCGAACGCCCGGTGGACCGAACACCGCGGGGTCGGTGTTGGCGGCACTGAGCAGCAGGATCACGCGGCCGCCGGCCGGGATCTCCAGGTCCTTGTACGGCCATGTCCTGGGTGGCGATGCGGCTGACGAGTGGCCACGCGCATCACCTCGTCGACGGCACGCGGCACGAGGTCCGGACGGGCGGCGAGGAGCTCCCACGCCGCCGGGTCCGACGCGAACAGCGCCAGCGCGTTGGCGAACTGGTGCTTGGTCGTGTCGCGGCCGGCGAACAGGACCGTCACGACGACGTTACGGAGCTCGGCCCGGCTCAGCCGATCGCCATCCTCCTCGGCGTGCACCAAGACCCTGACCAGGTCGTCGCCCGGTCGGCCGCGCCGAGCGCCGATCAGCCGCTCGGCCACCGCGTACAGGCCGGCCAGCGCCTGCTCGATCGTCGGCAGGTGCTCGGCGACCTGCATGCTGAACGCCAAGCCGAGATCGGTCGCCAGCGGCGGACGTCGGCCCGCTCGTCCGTCGGGATGTCGATGAGATCGGACAGCACGGCGATCGGATAGGGATCGGCGATCGCCTCGACGGCGTCGCACGAGCCCTCGCCCGACGGAGCGAGCAGGCGCTCGACGATGTCGACGATCTGCTCGCGCATGCGCGGCCGCAACGCGTCGATGATCGGCGGTCGGAACGCCGGCACGAGCAGCCGCCCCAAACGCTCGTGCGTGGGGCCGTTCTGGCACAGGATCATCTCGGCCCACCAGTCGCGCCGCGGGCCGTCGGGAATCCCTTGGATGTCGAGGTGGGCGGCCAGCCCCGACCCGAGCCGCCGATCACGCAACAGCACGGCGACGTCCTTGTAGGCGACGACCGCAGGGTCGATGGGTGTGTCAGCGTGCCACGACGCGGCCTGGGCGGCGGCTAGCTCCGGCCCGTGCACGTCGGAGTCGCGAGCCGTGATGTCGACGAAGAGCGGTGTCGCCCGCTCGGTGGGCTGGGTCATCGCTCGATGATGAACGACGACCCAGGCGGTCGCGTGCAGAAGTCATGGAGATCGACTGCAGACGCGATCGCGGCATCGTCGGCGGCGCCGAGTCAGGTCATCAGGTCGGCGACGACGCGTTGCCACAGCTCGACGGTCAGGCCGAGCGACTCGACGTCGACGCGTTCGTCGTGGCCGTGGAACCGGCGGCCGAATTCCGCGGCGTCGACGGCCGGGCTGAACAGGCCGGCGCCGTAGGACACCGAACCGAGCTCCCTGAACACGCGCGAGTCGGTGAAGCCGACCGTGAACTGCGGGTTCAGCCGGGCGCCCGGGAACGGCACGCTGACCGCTCGGGCCAGCGCATCCCACAGCGGGGTGTCGATGCGGCTGATCGACGCCGAGTCGTGCAACAGCACCTCGATCTCGACGGCGTCGGCCAGGTCGCCGAGCGCCTCGCGCAGGTGGGCGTCGACCTCCTCACGGCCCTCGCCGGGCAAGGTGCGCACGTCGACCTCGACGTCGACGGTGTCGGGGATGACGTTCGTCTTCATCACCCCGCCGTCGACGACGTTGGGCGAGAACGTCGTGTGCGTGCAGGCGTGGAGGTGGGCGGCGGCCGCCGCGTTCGGCATCGCCTCCAGGGCCGCGTCGACCCGCGCC
>JACCUL010000155.1 GCA_013811855.1 Acidimicrobiia bacterium | reverse complement strand
GGCGCGGGTCGTCTGGTCCGCCCACCCGTAGCCTCGGCGACCCCATGGTCCCCGAACGTGTCGCCCCGGTGCTGGCGGAGCTGGCACCGCTCGCCGAGCGGTTTCACGGCGCCGGTCACCGGCTGTACCTGGTCGGCGGGGCGGTGCGCGACCTCCTGCTCGGCGGGGCCGCCGAACGGGACCTCGACCTGACCACCGACGCTCGTCCGGATCGCATCAAGTCGCTCCTCGGTGACTGGGCCGACGCGGTGTGGACGCAGGGCGAGCAGTTCGGCACCATCGGTGCCCGCGCCGCCGACGGCGGCCGGAGCGTGGAGATCACGACGTTCCGCGCCGAGGCGTACCGCGACGACTCGCGCAAGCCGCACGTGACGTTCGCCGACGACATCGAGGTCGACCTCGGTCGGCGCGACTTCACGATCAACGCCATGGCGCTGGAGCTCGGCCCGGATGTCGCCGGGGCCAGCCTCGTCGATCCGTACGGCGGCGTCACCGACCTCGCGACGCGCACCCTGAGGACGCCGGTGTCGGCGGCGACCAGCTTCGACGACGACCCGTTGCGCATGATGCGCGCTGCTCGCTTCATCGCCCGCTTCGAGATGGCGCCGGTCGACGACGTCGTGGACGCCGTTCGCGAGCGGTCCGGGCGGCTGTCGATCGTGTCGGCCGAACGGATCCGCGACGAGTTCGACAAGCTGCTCGTCGTCGACCACCCCGGTCCCGGCCTGTGGTTCCTCGTTGACACCGGGCTGGCCGAGCACTTCGTGCCCGAGCTGCCGGCGCTGCGGTTGGAGCACGACCCGATCCACCGTCACAAGGACGTTCTCAGCCACACCATCGCCGTCATCGACAACGTCCGCCGGCCCGGGCCGGACGGCCCGCCGTTCAACTTCCGCGTGACCCGGCTGGGCGCGCTGTTCCACGACGTCGGCAAGCCGCGCACCCGGGGCTACCAGGCCGGCAAGGGCACCACGTTCCACCACCACGACGTCGTCGGGGCGCGCATGACGCGCCGGCGCATGGAGGCGTTGCGCTACTCGACGGCCGACATCGCCGCCGTGTCGGAGCTGGTGTTCCTGCACCTGCGCTTCCACACCTACAAGATGGGCTGGAGCGACTCGGCGGTGCGGCGCTACGTGCGCGACGCCGGCGACCTCCTCGGCGAGCTGAACGTGTTGACGCGGTGCGACTGCACGACCCGCGATGAGCGCAAGGCGGCCCGCCTCGCGCTGCGCATGGACGAGCTGGAGGCGCGCATCGGCGAGCTAGCCGAACAGGAGGAGCTGGCGTCGATCCGGCCCGAGCTCGACGGCCGCCAGGTGATGGCGCACCTCGGCATCACGCCCGGACCGGTGATCGGGCAGGCGCTCGCCCACCTGTTGGAGATCCGTCTCGACGAGGGCGAGCTCGGCGAAGGGGAGGCCTACGCCCGCCTCGACGCGTGGTGGGCCGAGCAGTCCGTCGAGCGCGCTCCCTGATGTCACCGCCCTCCGCTCGGTAACGTCGCCATCCGTGCGCGACGACGTGACCGATGGCGTCGCCATCCGTCGTCGTGCGGCCACGTGGCGCTGGGTGGCGTCGGTGGTCGTCGCCGCCGGTCTGCTGACCGGGCTCGTCGTGCTCGTGCTGCAGCTCGGCGACGGCGAGTCGGCCCGCCGCGTCGCCGGCGTCGTGGTGCTCTCGTTGCTCGTCGTCGTCGCGGTGGCCGTCACCTGGTTCGAGTCGCGGCGCATCGCCCGCCACCTCAACCGCACCATCGACCGCCTGATCGACACCGAGTCGGAGCTGCGCCTCCTGCTCGACGACCTGCCCGAGGCCGTGCTGTCGGTCGACGGCCGCGGGACCGTTCGCGGGGCCAACGCCAAGGCGGCCGAGCTGACCGGCCGGGCGGTCACCGAGCTCGTCGGTCGCCCGTTCGGCGAGCTCGTCGATCCGGCCCGTCGCGCCGAGGTCAAGACGTGGCTCGACACGGCCCGGACGGGCCGGCTGTCGCCGCCCACGTCGTTCCCGCTGCCGCGCGTCGGCGGATCGAGCACCATGGTCGAGGCGCTGGCCGACCGGCCGCGCAAGGACGGCGAGATCGTCGTGCGCCTGCGTGACATCACCGAGCGCGAGGAACGGCTGCGCGCCCTGGAGCAGGCCCGCCGCCGCTTCCAGCAGGCGTTCCACTCGGCGCCGACGGGGATGGCGCTCGTGCGCCTGGACGACTCGACGATCGTCGATGCCAACCGCTCCTTGGCCGAGATGCTGGCTCGGCCCGAGGACGAGTTGGTCGGTCGCAGCATCCGCGAGATCACCCATCCCGACGACCTGCGCGCCGCCGCCGCACACAGGGCGCGCCTCGAGCTCGGCATCGCCGACACGTACCTGCTCGACCAGCGCTACCTGCGCCGCGACGGCGAGTTCGTGTGGGCGCGCACTCGCGTGGCCGTGACCGAGGATGACGGCGTGGCCATGGCCATCACCCACATCGAGGACGTCACCGAGCAGCGGCGGGCCGCCGAGCGGTTGCAGTGGGCGGCGACGCACGACGACCTCACCGGCCTGCCCAACCGCACGGAGCTGCTCAGCCGGGTCGACGAGCTCCTCGGGCGGGCCGCCGTCGGTGACGTCGCGCTGCTGTTCATCGACCTCGACAACTTCAAGGCCGTCAACGACAGCCTCGGCCACGGGATCGGCGACGTCCTGCTGACCGCGATGTCCGTGCGCCTGCGCTCGACGGTAGGGGAGCACGCCGAGCTGGCCCGCTTCGGCGGCGACGAGTTCATCGTCGTCATCGACGGGTTGCTCGGCGACCTGGAGTCGGGTGAGCCGCCGATCGACCCGACGGCGGTGGCCGAAGGGCTGCGCGAGGCGATGCGCCACGCCGTCGACGTCGAGGGCACCGAGCTGTACGTCACGGCGAGCATCGGGTGGTCGATCAACGACCGCGAGGGCGTGGCGGCGGCCGATCTTCTGCGCGACGCCGACGCCGCGATGTACCGCGCCAAGGCGCGCGGGCGCGACTGCGTCGAGGCCTTCGCACCGGGCACGCACGAGACGACCGTGCTGGCGTTGCGCACGGCGACGGAGCTGCGCCGGGGCATCGAGCGGGGCGAGATCGTCCCGTACTTCCAGCCGATCGTCGAGCTGACGACGGGTCACGTCGTCGGGTTCGAGGCGCTGGCCCGGTGGCTGCATCCCGAGCGGGGCCTGCTGGCGCCGGACCAGTTCCTGCCGATGGCCGAGGAGACCGGCCTGATCGGCGAGATCGGAGCGTCCGTGCTGCGCGACGCGCTGGCCCAGTTCGCCGGCTGGCGGGCGCGGGATCTGCCGTTCGCCGAGGCCCACCTGTCGGTCAACGTGGGGACCCGCCAAGTCGTCGACCCGTCGTTCGCGGAGCTGGTCGCCGACGTGCTCGGCCAGACCGGCATCCCCGCCGACTCGCTGTGGCTGGAGCTCACCGAGACGGCGCTGCTGGCCGACGTCAAGGCGTCGACCGTGGCGCTGCGCAACCTGCGCAGCCTTGGGCTGCACCTCGCCGTCGACGACTTCGGCACCGGTTACTCGTCGTTGACGTACCTCAAGCGCTTCCCCGTGGAGGCGATCAAGATCGACCGCGGGTTCGTGGCCGGGCTCGGCCTCGACACCGAGGACACGACGATCGTCGAGGCCGTCGTCAACCTCGGGCACTCGTTCGGCATGGCGGTCATCGCCGAGGGTCTGGAGACACCGCTGCAGCTGTCCCGGTTGCGGGCGATGGGCTGCGACCGCGGTCAGGGCTACCTGTTCGGTCGTCCCCGACCGGCCTCGATCGTCGAAGCCGAGCGTCGCCGACGTGTAGCGGGATCTACGAGCCCTGCTTCGTCGCCTTGAGCACGAGGGTGGTGGGGACCGGTGAGGCCTTCGTGACGCCGAGCTCGTGGAAGGCCTCGATGCGGAAGTTAGTCCGGTCGAGCGCCGCCAGGAGGTCGCCGACCGTGCGTCCGGTCGAGCCGTAGGGGCGCAACGGTGCGTCGCTACCGACGCCGACGGCGGCGAACGGGTGGGCGAGCGACACGATCAACGGGCCGCTGGGCTTGAGGATCCGATGGACTTGACGGAGCGTGCGACCGAGATCGTCGTCGGTGTCGAGCGTGTGGTTGGCGACGACGGCATCGATCGTGCCGCTCGGCGCGAAGCCGAGATCGGCCAGCTCGCCGGCGTGGCACTCGACGCTGAGGCCGGCGGCCGCAGCCTCGGCACGGAGGTCGGCGATGCGGGCCGGATCGGGATCGACGGCGATCGCCTTCCCACCGGCCCGGGCCAACGGCACGGCGTTGCGAGTGATGCCGAGCTCGATGACCCGGCGGCCGCCACTGACGTCGCCGAGCAGGTGCAGGTCGTCGTCGCCGGGGACGCCGTCGCCGTAGGTCACGTTCGTGCTCACCCGACCAGTGTGGTGCGTGACGTCGTCCTGACCTCGCCATCGCGGTGCGATGACTAGCCTCCCAGTCCGTGAACCTGCCGGTCGGAGCACTGCGAGGAGCAGGAACCGGCCGCGCCCAGATCGACCACCGCCTGGCCCGCAAGGCCCTGATCAACGAATACCGCCGTGGCCGCCTGGCCCAGGATCAGGTCTGCGACGCGCACCCCGAGCTGATCAGGGCCGCCGCCAACGTCGGCACGACCCTCGATGCCCTGTGCCCGATCTGTGAGGAGGAGCAGCTGCGGCTCGTGACATACGTGTTCGGGTCCCGCCTGCCGGCGCACGGCCGCTGCGTCTCGACGGCCCGCGAGATGACGGCGCTCAATCGGCGCCGCGACGAGCTGACGGCCTACGTCGTGGAGGCCTGCATCGCCTGTCGTTGGCACCACCTGCGCACCGTGCTGCCGGTGGGCGGCACGCGCTGACCACCAGGCCGTGACGCGCCGGGGCGGTCTCGGCCTGCTCGCCGTTGCCGTGCTCGGCGTCGCCTGCGCCGAGGACGCCTCCGCCCCGACGATCGCGCCGACGG
>JACCUL010000146.1 GCA_013811855.1 Acidimicrobiia bacterium | reverse complement strand
GCCGACCTGAACGCCTGGACCACCGCTTGGAACGACAACCCCAAACCGTTCGTCTGGCACAAGACCGCCGACCAGATCCTCGACAACCTCACGAAATACTTGGCGAACCTCTGACGCGGGACACTAGTCGGGACCGACCTATCCGATCGCCCTGGCCCAGCTTGGAGCCTCGGCGGCGCGGGTTGCACATTGTGTGCCATGACGACATCGACGAGCCTCGGCGTTGGTCCCGCCCCCGCCGGGGCCAGGCGCTCACGCCCCGCACGACGGAGGTGTACCGTCCTGTCTCGCGGTTGCAGGCGAGCGGCCCCGGGGTCCTCGATGTTCCATCACGGTTCGAGGTCGATGGCGGTGACGAGGCGCGGATCCTGGCCGGCGGTCAGAGCCTGCTGCCGTTGATGAAGTTGCGCTTGGCCACGCCGTTGGCGCTGATCGACATCAACCGGATCTCCGAGCTCGAAGGGATTGCGCGGGTCAACGGCCACCTGCAGGTCGGCGCGCTCGCCCGTCACGCCGACGTCGTCGGATCCGACGCCACGTTCGGCGCGATCGCCGCCGCCGCGCCCTGGGTCTCCGATCCGATGGTCCGCACCTCGCACGCTGTGCGGTTCCGTGGCCCACGGCGATCCGGAGGGCGACTGGAACTCCGTGCTGCTGGCGACGGGCGCCGAGGTCGTCGCCGAGGGATCGAACGGGACGCGATCGATCCCGATCGGCGACCTCGTGGTCGGGGTGTTCACGAACAGCCTCGAGCCGGACGAGATGGTCACCGAGGTCCGCATCCCGGTGCCGACGGGGCGCTCGAGCGGCACGTACCTCAAGCTCGAGCGCAGGATCGGCGACTACGCCACGGTGGGGGTGGCGGTCCACCTCGCGCTCGCCGCCGACGGGACGATCAGCGATGCCGGCATCGGGCTGACGTCGGTGGCGCCGATCAACACCAAGGCGACCGCCGCCGAGGATGTGCTCCGCGGCAACGAACCGAGCCCCGAGCTGTTCGCCGAGGCGGCGGAGCTGGCGGCAGCCGCCAGCGAGCCGCGCGACGACGTGCGCGGCTCGGCGGAATGGAAGCGCCACGTCGTCAAGGTGTTCACACGACTCCGAGATCGCCGTCGCCGTGCTCGCCGATCTCGTCGCCCGCCGGGCGGCCGGTCGCCTGACCCACGTCCCGGCCCCGCTCGCCGAGCACGCCGCTCCGGGGCACTGCTGCCACTGACCCGGCTCGCCCGCCCGGTGGCGCCATTGCACGCCGACCGTGTCCATTCGCTCCCTTCGATCGCTCACAGCCGGCTGCGGATGGCCCAGAGGTCGGGGAACATCGGCGGCGTCAGGGTTGAGCGCAGGTAGCCGGCACCCGACGACCCGCCCGTGCCGGCCTTGTCGCCGATCGTGCGCTCGACCATCTTCACGTGCCGGTAGCGCCACTCCTGCAGGCCCTCGTCGAGGTCGACCATCCGCTCGCACACCTGGGCCGGGCCTTCGTCGGCGACGTAGACGGCGAGCAGCACGTCGTCCAGCTTCGGCGTGCGGCCGAGCGGCTGGCTGACGTCCCGCTGCAGGAGCGCCGCGGGGGCGGCGTAGCCGTGGAGCGCGAGGTAGCGCAGGAACGAGTCGTAGAGCGACGGCCGGGACATCGTCGCCAGCAGTGCGGTCCGCGTCGCGCTGCCCTCGGGGGTGGCGGCGAGGATCGCCGGGTCCCGGCGGCCGAGGATCGCTTCGAGCTGGCGGAACTGCGCCGACTGGAACCCGCTTGCCGCGTCCAGCCGGTTGCGGAAGCCGGTGAACTGGCGTGGCGTCATCGTCTCCAGCACGTCGACCTGGCCGACGGCGACCTTGAGGATGGTCAGCACGCGACGCAGCGTGTGCTGCACGCGGGCCGTGTGGCCGGACTCCAGCAGCTCCTGGGCGTGTTCGAGCTCGTGGATGAGTTGCTTGAACCACAGCTCGTAGACCTGGTGGATGACGATGAACAGCAGCTCGTCGTGGGCGGGTGGCTCGGCCACCGGGACCTGCTGGTCCAGCAGCTGCGGCACGTGCAGATAGGAGCCGTACGACAGCTTCCCGCCCTGCTCCCCGAAGTGCCGGTTCGGTGCCCTCCCCTCTGTCGCTCCCCGCTCGCGCCGCGAGCCCTCGCGCTCGCTCATCAGGCCCCCTGGTGCGGGTAGCGGATGTCCGTCGGCGGGGCGAGGGTCTCCTTGATCGTGCGGGGGGAGACCCAGCGCAGCAGGTTGAGGATCGAGCCCGCCTTGTCGTTGGTCCCGCTGGCCCGGGCCCCGCCGAACGGCTGCTGCCCCACCACGGCCCCGGTCGGCTTGTCGTTGACGTAGAAGTTGCCGGCCGAGAACCGCAGGGCCGCGTCCGCCTCGGCCAGCGCGTACCGGTCGGTGGAGAAGACCGAGCCGGTCAACGCGTACGGCGCGACGTCGGCGGCCTGGGCCAGCATCGACGACCAGTCGGCGTCGTCGTAGACGAGCACGCCCAGGATCGGCCCGAAGTATTCGGTGGTGAAGATCTCGTGCTCCGGGTTGGTCGAGGTGACCACCGTGGGCCGGACGAAGAAGCCGACCGAGTCGTCCGCCGTCCCGCCGGTCAGGACCTCGGTCTCGGCCGAGGAACGCAGCCGCCCGAGTACCCCGTCGAGCCGGTCGTACGCGCGCCGGTCGATGACCGCGCCGCCGAACACCGACAGGTCGGTGACGTCGCCGTACTCGACCGTCTCGGTGGTCTGCACGAGCTGGTCGCGCACCCCGCCCTCCCAGAGCGAGCGCGGCAGGTATGCCCTGGACGCGGCCGAGCACTTCTGGCCCTGATATTCGAACGCGCCCCGGACCAGCCCGGTCACCAGCGCGGCGGGGTCGGCGCTGGGG
>JACCUL010000068.1 GCA_013811855.1 Acidimicrobiia bacterium | reverse complement strand
GGGCCTGTCCTCCGGCGGCTCGGCGGCGAGGGCGCAGCCGGCCCCGGCTCGGCGGCCGAAGCTGGAGGTGGTCCGCGACGTCGAGGCGTCCGAGGACAAGCAGGCGGCAGCCGAGGCGCAGGCGGCGCAGCGGCGAGCGCAACGCGCTGCGGCCGTCGAAGTCGCCCGGCGCGAGCTCGACGACGCCCAGCGGGCCGTCACGGACGCGGAGGCGCAACTCGTCGACAGCACCGTCGCGGTCGCCGCCGCCGACGAGGCCCTGCGCGGCACCCGCGACCAACACGCCACCGTCGAACGCCGCCATCGCCAGGCGACCCGCACCGCGACCGACGCCGAACGCCGACTCGCCAAGACGCAGCGGGCGCTCGACGCGCTCGGCGAGTAGCGGTTCGGGCCCGATCACCGCGGGTACCCCGACCCCTCGCCGTCCCTGAAACGGAGGCACTCGCAATGGCCCGTCCCATCTGGAGCGGATCGATCAGCTTCGGCCTCGTCAACGTCCCCGTCAAGGCGTACACCGCGGTGCGCGACCACGACGTCCACTTCCACCAGCTCGACAAGGAATCGGGTTCGCGCATCCGCAACCGCAAGGTGTCCGACGACACCGGCGAGGAGGTCGACACCGACGACATCGAGATGGGCTTCGAGGTGAGCAAGGGCAAGTACGTCACGTTCGACCCGGACGAGCTGAAGGCGCTCCGACCGGCCTCGACGAGGATGATCGAAGTCACCGACTTCGTCGCCCTCGCCGACGTCGACCCGATCTACTACGAGCGCACCTACTGGCTCGGTCCCGACGGTGACGCCGGGGCCAAGGCGTACCAGCTCCTGCTGGCGGCGATGGAAGACCGCGAGCGCGTCGCCATCGGCACCGTCGTCGTGCGCAACAAGCAGTACCTGACCGCCATCCGCCCGCTCGACGGTGCCCTCGCCATGTCGACCATGCGGTTCGCCGACGAGGTCGTGCCCCGCTCGCAGGTCGACGGCGTGCCGAGCCGGCGCACGAAGCCCGACGCCAAGACGCTGAAGATGGCTGCCCAGCTCGTCGACTCCCTGTCGGCGGACTGGAAGCCCAAGCAGTACAAGGACACGTACACCGACGAACTGCGCAGGCGCATCAAGGCCAAGGGATCGGGCAAGAAGATCGCCGAACCCGAGGCGCCCGAGCCGACGCGCAACGTCGTCGACCTGATGGAGGCCCTGCAAGCCAGCGTCAACGCCGCCAAGGGCAAGCGCCGCAAGACGCCCACCCGGAAGGCGGCGACGCGCAGGTCGGCCTGACCCATGGCAGCCCGAGGACGATGTCAGCCGGCGGACCAAGGTGGTGCGCGTCGCCATCGGCCTGGCGCTGATCGCGGCCGGCGTGCCGCTCGTGACGTTCTCGGTCTGATCGCTACGGGGAATGCCGGGTCAACGGCGGGGTCAGGACCGTGAGCCCACCCTGCTCGGCGAGCATGCGCTGCGGGTAGGTCGGGGGCGGCGGCGCCGGCGCCTCGAGCCGGGCCCGCTCATCGTCGTCGAGGGTCAGCTCCACTGCCGGGAGCAGACCTTCGACGTGCTCGACCGTGCGTGGACCGATGATCGGCGCAGTCACACCGTTGACACCGAGCAGCCAGGCGATCGCCACTGCAGGGACGGGGACGTCGCGCTCCTCGGCAATTTCCTCGACCGCGTCGAGGACCCGGAAGTTGCGTTCAACAGCGCGACGGGCCAGCGCCTCCTCCCAGTCGTCGCCCGTCTGCGCCATGCGGCTCTCCGCCGGCGGCGTCTCGTCGCGCCGGTACGTTCCGCTGAGGAACCCGGCGCCGAGCGGACCCCAGGGCAGCACGCCGAGCCCTGCGGCGCGGCAGAACGGCAGCAGGTCGAGCTCGACGGAACGCTCGACGAGGGAGTACTGCGGTTGCAGCGGGATGAACGGCGCCCAGCCCTCGCGATCCTGCAGCGCCACCGCCCACGCCAGGAGCCATCCCGGGAAGTTGGACACGCCGAGGGCGCGGACCTTGCCCGACCGCGCGAGTCCGTCGAGCGCCTGGAGCGTCTGCTCCAGGGGAACCTCCGGGTCGGTGCGTGGACCTGGTACAGGTCGATCTCGTCGATCCCGAGGCGGCGCAAGCTGGCGTCGCACGCGGCACGGACGCGATCGGCATCGAGGCCCTGGCCACCGGGATCGGAGGCGGGGAAGCGGAGCTTCGTGGCGACCACCACTCGTCGTCGTGTCCATGGGCGCAGTCTCGCCGCGAGCTACACCGATCCGCCCGCGATCTCGACGTTGGTCCCCGTCACGTACGACGCCGCGTCCGACAGGAGGAACGCCACGACCGCGGCGACCTCGGCCGGGGATCCGTACCGGCGGAGCGGGATCATGCCGAGCATCTGCGTCGCCACGGTCGCGGGTTCGTCGGCGTAGTACGGGCTGTCGGCGGCGGCCTGCATGGCGACCTGGTTGTCCCACATGGCGCCTGGTCCGATGAACGCCGGCGAGACGGCGTTGACGCGGATCCCGGCCGGGGCGAGATCTTTGGCCGCGCTCTTGACCAGCCCGATCACGGCCGCCTTCGACGCCGAGTAGGCCGACATGTTCGGGGCCCCGCCGACTCCGGCCATCGACGCCGAGCAGACGATCGAGCCGGTGCGGCCGGCGTCCACCATCGCCGCGCCGGCGACGGCGAGCGTCGTGTACGCGCCGAGCACGTTGACATCGAGCACGCGGCGCGCCGCCTCGAGCGGGTACCGGTCGATGCGCGTGAACGGGCCCTGCACGCCGGCGTTGACGAACACCGCTGTCGGCACGCCGAGCGCCGAGGCGCACTCGCCGATCGCCCGCCGCGTCGCGCCGTCGTCGGTGACGTCGAACGTGGCCGTCCACGCGTCACCCGCGCTGGCCGCCAGCGCGGTCTCCGCAGATGGGTGATCGGTCAGCGCCAGCGCCCACCCGTCGGCGGCGAGCGCCTGCGCTGTCGCCTGCCCGATGTCACCGGCGGCACCGGTGATGAGGGCGACTCGCCGGGTCGGGGCCACCGGGCAAACGCTAGGCCACGGATGTCGAGTCGGCCCCGGCCAGGGCGGCCGCCGTCGTGGCGATCCGAGTGCCGGCGGTGTCGAAGAGGTGCACGGTGCCGTCGATCTGGACCTGGACCGGATCGCCGGTCTGGCCACTGAACGGCGCCGGCATCTTCGACACGATCGACACCTGCTCGCCGCCGTGCTCGAACGCGACGTGGACGAACACCTCGGAGCCGAGATCCTCGACGGTGCGGATGTGCGCCGCCAACGTGCCCCGCCCGACGCGTACGGCCTCGGGCCGGAAGCCGATGATCACCTGGTCACCACCGAACGAAGCCAGACGCGCCGTCGTGGCGTCGTCGAACTGAAGCGTCGCATCACCGAGCCGCACCGGGTCGCCGACGTCGCAGGTGAACAAGTTCATCGCCGGCGAGCCGATGAAGCCGGCGACGAACAGGTTGGCCGGCTCGTGGTAGAGCGCGCCCGGCGTGTCGCACTGCTGCAGCACGCCGTCGCGCAGCACGGCGACCCGGTGGCCCATCGTCATCGCCTCGACCTGATCGTGGGTGACGTACACCGTCGTGACGGCGAGCCGCGCCTGCAGCTCGGCCAGCTCGGTCCGGGTCTGCACGCGCAGCTTGGCGTCGAGGTTCGACAGCGGTTCGTCCATGAGGTACACCTGCGGCCGCCGCACGATGGCCCGGCCCATCGCCACCCGCTGGCGCTGGCCACCCGACAGGTTCTTCGGCTTGCGCTCGAGGTACGGCTCGAGGTCGAGCACGCGG
>JACCUL010000067.1 GCA_013811855.1 Acidimicrobiia bacterium | reverse complement strand
GCCTGGAGGCGATCGTCGATGCCCGGGCCGGCGGTGCCGCGCCGAACATCGAGCGGCTGCACACCCGCCGCTGGGCCCGACCGGGCACCGCGCTGTGCCTGCTCGTCGACCGCAGCGGATCGATGACCGGACGGCCGTTGGCGACCGGGGCGGTCACGGCGGCCGCCGTCGCCTTGCGCTCTCCTGCCGACTTCAGCGTGGTGTCTTTCGCCAGGGACGCCGTCGTGGTGAAGGCCCAGGACCGGAGCCGGACCGTGGAGGTCGTCGTCGACGCCGTGCTCGCCCTGCGTGGCTACGGCACCACGAACCTCGCCGGGGCGCTGTCGGCGGCCGGCGCCCAACTGGCCCGCTCGTCGGCGACCCGCCGCATCGCCGTGCTCCTATCGGACTGCCGCTCGACCGAACCCGGCGACGTCGTCCACGCTGCGTCGTTCCTCGACGAGCTCGTGATCGTGGCACCCGCGGGCGACGACGAAGCCGCCGTCGAGCTGGCCGCCGCCACCGACGCCGTCATGACCACCGTGACCGGCCCGTCCGACGCCGCCAACGCGCTGGCTCGCGTGCTCAGCTGAGTGGCCGGGTCCTGAGTCGACGCTAGGTGCTTGCGCGGATAGGTCTGCAACTCACTGCGCCAGGCTTGCTTCGGCTGCTGGCGCAGCCGAAGAAGACGCCGTAACGATTGGAGGCCTCGCCTATCGGCTCGGCCTCATGACGCGGCATGAGGTTTGGGGGTTCCGCGTCGTCGGCGGCTATCACGGCGGAGCACCGACCGGCGACGACAAGTTCCTGGTGTAGGTCGCCCAGTTCTCCGAGCGCTGAGAGTCACTCGGCCGCCGAGCAGTCGTCGGTCCTGCGCCGCCGGGTGTGTGCGGCGAGCTCATCGGCGAGCCTGGTGACGTCCCATCGCTCCGTCACGGCGTGCCACACGAGATCGGCCTGGCTCGGTGGGGCGAGGCCCCCGATGGGCGGCTCGTGGTCGAGGTTGGTCGGGAACGCGTAGCCCTCGGACGACGCCGCGATCACGTTGCCGAGCGCGTCGTCGGGAACGCCCGTGGCGCGGAGCTCGAGCAGCACCGGGAACAGCGCGGTGGACATGCGCTCACGATCGATGCTCTCCATCGCCCGGCCGAATGCCGACGAGATCTGGAGCAGGTTCACGATCCGTTTGGTGTCGCTCGAACGGTTGTGGCCGGCGGCGTGGAACAGCGCCGGGCTGAGGAACACGATGTCGCCGGTGCCCATCGGGAGCTGCACGCGATGAGAGTCGAAGTAGGCGGCGAACTCCGGGCGCCGCCAAGCGAGGAAGCCGGCGTTGTAGCGCTGGGAGTACGGCAGGTACATCGTCGGGCCGGTCTCGACCGGCATGTCGCAGTGGGCGATCGCGCCTTGCAGGGTGAGCACCGGTGAGAGCCGATGGGCGTGCACCGGGTATCGCTCGGCGACGTCGTTGGTGACGAACCCGAGGTGGTAGTCGCGGTGCGGGGATTGGGCTGCGCCGCCCGGGTTGACGACGTTGATCTGTGACGTGACCTGATACGCCGGACCGAGCCACGCCGTCGCCACCAGGGGGATGATGTCGTTGGCGTAGTAGCGGGCGAAGGCGCTGGGCGCCCGGAGCGCCAACTTCTCGAGGGCGTTCCACACCCTGTCGTTGGCGCCTGGCTTGGCGTAGTGGTCGCCGGACGCCCGTCCCTCGCGGCGCTGGTCGTCGACCAACCCGAAGAACACCTCGGTGGCGTCATCGACGACGGATTGGTCCTCGAACCCGCCGCGAAAGACCGCCAGGCCCGGGCCGTCGAGGAGGACGTGGGCGAGCTCGGCCTGCACGGCGCGGCGGCCGTCGGACGCGGCGGCGTGGCGGCGGAGGGCGGCGCAGTCGTACACCGGCACGTTGTCAACGATGGAGTCGGCGTACGGGACATCTCGGGTCGTGGTGGTCTGCTCGACGAGGGCCCGGAAGTCGTCCAGGCGGCAATCCTCCTCGCGCAACCAGACCGCGCTCCCGGTGCCGGCAGTGGAGACGTCGGTCGTCATGGTGAGACTTTACGAACGATGCGACGCAGTGCCATCACCCTCTCGGTCACCACATCGGTCGCCCCGACAACCACTTCCGTGACGAGAGCATCGGACGCATCCCGCTGCCGTTCAGTGCGCGCTCAGCAGGTGACGTCGCGTGGGGGGACGATGCCGAAGATGTTCTCGGCGGGGCCGATCGGGACGGTCGTCGTCGGGGCCTCCGTCGTGTCCGGGGCCCCGGTGGTGGCTGTCGCCGTCGGGGTGCTCGTCGTCGGCGCTGACGCCGGGCGGGTGGTGTCCGGTCCGGGGTTCGTCGGCCGGGGCAGGGCCGTCGTCGTCGGCTCGAAGACCTGATCCGGCGCCGCCTCGAGCGAGGTCTCGCCCCGGAACAGCGCCAGCACGTCCTGCATGTTCTGACCCTCGATGGTCGGCAGCAGCACGGCAGCACCGTTGATCGTCCGCGGCGTCGCTTCGATCTGGTACGTGACGATCCCGCCCGGCGCCACGTTGCGCATCACGCCGGCGAACTCGAGCAGGCGGGCGGGGGAGAGCCCGTCGTCGGTCACGACGTACTTCGTCGTGGCCTCGATCAGCCCGCGGGCGACGGCCGGGTTGAACGGCCCCTTGTCGAGCACGGCGGCCAGCGTGCGGCGCAGGAAGTCCTGCTGGCGGGAGATGCGCCCGAGGTCCGACGTCGGGTCGCGCAGCCAGTTGCCGCTGCCCGGCGGGTCCTCGTAGTCGTACTTGCGCGACCGCACGTAGGCCAGGGCGTGCTCGCCGTTGAACTCGAAGCACCCGGTGGTCGGCACGTTGAGCCCCGTGTTGGGATCCCGGGCCGGGAAGTCGAACGGCACCGCCACGCCGCCCACCGAGTCGACGAGCGTCTTGAAGGCGCAGAAGTCGACCTGCATGAAGTGGTCGGTGACGACGCCGAAGTTCTCGTAGATCGTGTCGATCAGGCGCTGGGGCTCGTCACGGCTGTAGGCCGAGTTGATCCGGGAGCTGTTGCCGGCCCCGGCGATCGTGACGTACAGGTCGCGGGGGAACGAGAGCACGGCGACGCGTGAGTTGGCCGGGTCGACGCGGAAGATCATGATCGTGTCGCTGCGCTCGCCCATCGACTCGCGGTCGCCGAACGCCGCTGCGAACGGTGAGTCGGGGTCGATGCAGGCGCCGTTGTCGGCGCCTGTGATGAGGAAGTTGCGGGCCTCGGGATCGGCGACCGGGAACGTGGCCGTCGTCGTGGTCTCCTCCGGCTCTCGGAGATCGGCAGCCTCTGGCGTGGTGCCCTCGACGCTGGCTGGTGGCGGGGTCGTCGGCGGCGATGTCGGCGTGGCCGCCGCCTTGGCCGGGTTGGTGATCGAGACGACGGACCGGCCGCTGACGATCACGTAGCCGACGATCAGCGCCCCGGCGATGAGGAGGCACAGGCCGGCCGCCGTGAACACGCCTGTGATCGCCAACCGTTCGGGCCATGTCCGCCGTTGCGGCTTTCGGGGCTCGTCCGCCGCAACCATCGGCGGCAAAATCTACCGACCCGATTCTCATGATCGCGGCGCGCCATCGACCGCGCCGAGCGATCATGAGGATCCGTCCGGATCAGGCGGGTGAGAGTTCGATGAGGGTGTCGAGGTCGTCGCCGTCGACGAGGTCGAGGTGCTCGAGGGTGAGGGCGTCGACGAGGTCGGCGCGGGCCGAGTCGAGGCCGGCGCGCGTCAGCGGTGGGGCGGTCACGACGAGACGGGCCACTGCGGCGCGCTGGCTGCGTTTGGCCTCCGTCTTGGCCCGGCGGACGCGGGCCAGCACCTCGCTGACGGCGTCGAGGTCGGGGGCGTCGTCGGC
>JACCUL010000053.1 GCA_013811855.1 Acidimicrobiia bacterium | reverse complement strand
GAGCGCAACGTTCGCCAGTGGATCGACGCCCTGTTGGACCGGGGCTCGTTCGACGAGCTCGGCACGTTCGCCTGGACGGCCAACCACGAGGACCAGTGGCTCCCCGGCGACGGCAAGATCGGCGGCTTCGGGGCGCTCGCCCACCGGCCGATCACGGTGGCCGGCGACGACGTGACGGTGAAGCGAGCGACGAGCTCGTTCGTGGGCAACGACAAGGTGCACCGGCTATTCGAGCAGGCGATGCGGGCGGGGACGCCGTTCGTCTACTTCGGCGCGTGCGGAGGGGGGCGGATCCCCGACATCCTCGGCGCGACCGGGTTCACCCAGGTTCGTGGCTACGAGGCCATCGCCCGCCGCCGCCGCCACATCCCGCTCGTCGTCGCCATCGTCGGCGACTCCTTCGGCGCCTCGTCGCTGCTCGCTGGACTCGCCGACTTCACCGTGCAACTGAGCGGCACCTGCCTCGCCGTGACGTCGCCCCGGGTCATCGAGATCGCCACCGGCGAGCAGATCACCCCCGCCGACCTCGGCGGGGCCGCAGTCCATGCTGAGCGGACGGGCCTGGTCGACGTGGTGGTGGACGACGCCGATAGCGTGGTCGACGCCGTCCGCCGCTACCTGTCTTACCTGCCGTCGAACGCCGACGAGGCCGCCCCGGTCGGCGCCGACTGCGGACCCGTCGAGCCCGATCCCGGGTTGCTCGACCTCGTGCCGCGCAACCGCCGCGCCGGCTACGACATGGTCACCGTCATCGAGCGAGTCGTCGACCCGAGTTCGTTCTTCCCGCTGGGGACCCGCTTCGGCCGGAGCCTGGTGACCGGCCTGGCCCGCATCGGCGGCCTTTCCGTCGGGGTTATCGCCAACCAGCCCAGCTACCAGGCCGGCGGCCTCACCCCCGACGCCTGCGACAAGGCGGTCAAGCTGATGTGCCAGTGCGACTCGTTCGGACTCCCGATCGTGATGCTGCAAGACACGCCGGGGTTCCTCGTCGGGAGCCGGCCCGAGCACGACCGCCTCGTGGCCAAGGCCAACACCATGCAGCAGGCGTTCGCCCTGGCCTCCGTGCCGAAGATCACGGTGCTGATGCGCAAGGGGTTCGGGCTCGGCTACTACGCGATGGGCGGCAACGACGTCGGCGGCGACCTACTCTACGCCTGGGCCGGATCGGAGATCGGATTCATGGATCCGGTGACCGGGGCCAACGTGGTGTACGCCGACGAGCTGGCCGAGCTGCCGCCCGGTGAGCGGGCCGAGCACCGTCAGCGGCGGGCCGCCGAGCTGGCGAAGTCGACGGCGGTCGAGGGCCCGGCCGGACGGATGAAGGTCGACGAGATCATCGACCCGGTCGACACGAGGCCGGTGCTCGTGCAAACGGTTCGGCGACTCGGTCGCCGCCGATCGCCGGCTCCGCGCCCGCTGGCTTCGTGGCCGACGGCCTGGTGAACGGGGAGGAAGTCTGATGAGTGAGCCTCAGGAGCTGCGCTACCAGGCCGATCTGGTGGTCACAGACCTCGCCGGCCGCCACGCCCGCCGGTGGTCGCGCCGCCACGACGTAGCGGTGGCCTGCGGCGAGACGAGTCGGTCGTGGGTCGACCTGGACGATCGGGTGCGGCGGCTGGCCGGCGGCCTTGTCGCCCGCGGCGTCGGCGCCGGCGACGTCGTCGCCGTGTTCGCCAAGAATCGGGTGGAGTTCTTCGAGATCGTCCTCGCCACGGCGACGATCGGCGCGGTCGCAGCGCCGCAGAGCTTCCGCAGCTCGGTCCACGAGCTCGAACACGGCCTGGCTGCTACCGGCGCGAGGGTGTTGATCGCCGAGTCGACGGGCGACCTCGCCGAACGCACGCGCCAGATCGTCAAGCGTCACGCCAACCTGATGTTCATCGACCTCGGCGAGCGGGGAGCCGGTGAGTATGAAGCGATCGTGCGGTCCGGTGACCCCGATGGCGTCCACCCCGGCCCGGGAGAACTCGACGCCTTCTGGCTCGGGCTCACCGGCGGCACGACCGGACTGCCAAAGGTCGTGCGGGTCCCTCATCGCGTGATCGTGCAGATGTGGCTCTACATGGTGATCGAGTTCGACACCCGGCCCTCCGACTCGATGCTCGTGGCCGGCCCGCTCCACCACGGCCTCGGTTTCGGCTTCGCCCTCCAGCAGCTCTACGTGGGCGGGCGGGTCGTCGTCCTGCCCGAGTTCGACGCCCGTGGGGTGCTCGAGGCGATCGCGTCGGAAGGCATCACTGTGCTGCCCGCGGCGCCGACGATGCTGGCGCTGATGCTCGATGCGTGGGACGACGAGCCCGTCGACATCGATTCGTTGCGGGTGGTCATCAGCGCGGGGTCGTCGCTCCCCGCCGTCACCAAGCGCCGCCTGGCCGCCGCCGTTCCCGACGTCGCTCTGTACGAGCACTACGGGGCGACCGAGGCCGGGTTCTTCACCGTGCTAGCGCCCGAAGACCAGTTCCGCAAGGAGCGTTCTTGTGGAGCCGCCTTCTTCGGCTCTCGGATCCGCGTCCTGCGCGACGACGGCACGACGGCCGATCCTGGCGAGGTCGGCCACATCGCCAAGCAGGGCCTGGTGCAGGGTGGCGGCTACGCCGGCAACCCCGACGCCACGGCCAAGATGTGGTGTGGCGACTGGAGCACGGTTGGCGATCTCGGCTACGTCGACGAGGAGGGCTACCTCTTCCTCGTCGACCGGGCCGACGACACGATCGTCAGCGGCGGCGTGAACATCTTTCCGGCCGAGATCGAGGCGGCGATCGGCGAACTCGAGGGAGTGAGCGAAGTGGGCGTGATCGGCGTCCCCGACGACCGCTGGGGACAGATAGTCCAAGCGTTCGTCGTGCGGCGAACCGGAGCAGGAGACGTCACCGAGCAGGCGGTGATCGACGCGTGCCTCGCCCGGCTGGCGCCCTACAAGCGCCCGCGACTGGTGACGTTCGTCGAGGAGCTCCCGAAGAGCGCCGCCGGCAAGGTGCTGCGGCGAGAGCTGCGCCGGGCCGGCGCCGACCGCTAGCGATCCGGGGAGCGTGGCGTCAGCGAGGAACTGCGACCTGGCCGCGGCCGCGCTCGCGGATCGAGTCGCGACGTTGGGCGATACCGTCGCGGTCGATGCCGGCGTGCATGCGCCGCGCGACCGCCGCTTCGTGTTTCGCCGCTCCTGCCGGCCCCAGCTCGGCGGCCCCGCGGGACGTGGTGAGCACGGTGCGGACGATGCGTTGATCGCACGAGAC
>JACCUL010000022.1 GCA_013811855.1 Acidimicrobiia bacterium | reverse complement strand
CTGCGCTTCGTGCAGATCGTCATCTACAAGCCGGAGTCCGAGGTCGAGCCCGACGAGGTGCCGCGCCGCGACCCCGGCCCCACGCCGACCACCGCGGGATGATCCGGGCGCTCCTGCAGGGCCCGCTGCCGCGCCTGGTGTCGGTGGGCATCGTGCTCGTCGCGTTCCAGGTCACGTTGTTCGCCGAGATGCGTCCGCTGGACGTCGCCATCCAGGTCGTCCTCCTCCTGGCCGCGGCGGCCGGGGCGGGGGCCGGTCCGCAGAAGGGTGCACTGGCCGGCTTCGTGCTCGGCCTGATGTACGACCTGCGCGTCGGCACGCCGCTCGGCTCCTCGTCGATCTCGATGGGGCTCGGCGGGTTCGCCGCCGGCTACGTCACGACGATCACCGTCGACCCCCAGTGGTGGCTGGCCGCGATCTTCACGGCCGTGGGCGCGGCCGTGGGCGAGGCCGCGGTGCCCGTGGTGCGGGCCTTCGTCGGCGAGGAGGCCGAGGTGTCCTCGCGGCTGGTGACGATCCTGCCCGTAATGGCCGTGGCCGGCTTCCTGTCCAGCCCCGTCCTGGTCCCCGTCGGCCGCTGGTGCATGCGCGTCAAGCGCCAGCAGTGGAAGGCGATGACGGAGGCATGATCGTAATTGCGTTCCCCGGCCACGCAGGCCGTTGCCGGCCGCTCGCTGGCGCTCGCTCGCTCGCATCGTCGCGATGGCACCGATGACCGTCCAGGCGCGCCCGATGTCCCGCGGCTCCGGGGCACACTGGTGCGATGGCTGCTGACAAGCGGGCCACGCGGCTCGGCATCCTGGCCCTCGTGGCGGTGATGCTCTTCGGGGCCATCGGCACCCGCCTGTGGTTCCTGCAAACCGTCCAGGCCGATGCCCTCCAGGAGACCGTCGACGCCACCAAGCGCGTCGTCGAGCGGATCAACCCCGAGCGCGGTCGCATCTTCGACGCCGACGGGCGCATCCTCGCCGACAACAAGCGCGTGCTCACGGTGAGCGTGGACTGGCGGGTCCTCGAGCGCTCGACCGATCGGGCCGAGCTGTTCAGCAGGCTGTCGTCGTGGCTCGACATGACCGTCGACGAGATGGAGGCCCGTTACGACAGCGGCGTGTTCAGCCGGTACTCGCCGCTGCCGTTGAAGCGCGGCATTCTCGAGCCGACGGCCATCGCCCTGCGCGAGCGGGTCGAGGACTTCCCCGGCGTGATGATCGAGACCGGGTGGGAGCGGGTCTACCCGTACGCGCCGCTGGCCGCCCACGTCGTCGGCTACATGGGCGCCATCACGGCCGAGGACGCCGACGCCTACCGCGACGCCGGGTACGACATCTCGTCGCAGGGTGAGGACGTCGGGCGCGGCGGTGTGGAGATGGAGTTGGAGCACGTCCTCCACGGCCAATGGGGGCAGGCCGTCTACGAGGTCGACGCCAACAACCGCGTCGTCCGCCAGCTCAGCTACAAGCCGCCGGTCAACGGCATGGACCTGCAGCTCTCGGTCGACCTCGACCTCCAGCAGTACGCCGAGCAGATCCTGGCCACCCAGCTCGCCCACCGCCGCACGTTCACGGCGAAGAACCCCGAGGTCGAGCGCATCCTGGCCGACGAGCGGGTCGTGCGCGAGCCGCTCGATCGGTCGCTCCCCGTCGGCGCCGAGGTGCCGTACAAGGCGCCGGCCGGCTCGGTGATCGTGATGAACGAGGAGACGGGCGAGGTGGCGGCGATGGCCAGCTACCCGACGTTCGACAACCGCTGGTTCAGCTCCGGCCTCTCGGACGAGAAGTTCGAGGAGCTGTTCGGCAGCGAGGATCCCGACCAGTCGGTGTTCGCCAACCGGGCCATCCAGGGCCAGTACAACCTGGGGTCGTCGTTCAAGCCGTTCGTGGCCTACGCCGCACTGGCCACCGGGCAGATCGGTGCCGGGACGATCTTCAACGACACCGGGACGTACCGCTTGCAGTCGATGACCGACGAGGAGTGCCGACAGCAGAAGTGCATCTACCGCAACGCCATCTGCTCGGGCACCGGACGGCCGTGCGTGTACGGCCCCGTCGACGTCGAAACCTCGCTGGCCGTCTCCAGCGACGCCTTCTACTACCATCTCGGCGAGGAGTTCTTCCGGTCCGGCGGCACGGTGCTGCAGGACCAGATCCGCCGCTTCGGCTTCGGCGCCGAAACCGGCGTTGACCTGCCCGACGAGTTCGACGGCCGCATCCCCACCGACGAGCTGAAGCAACAGCTCATCAAGAGCGGGGCGCTGGACGAGGACCTGGAGGTGCCCGAGCTGCTCCTCGGCGACGAGATCAACATGTCGATCGGGCAGGGCCTCCTGGCGGCGTCACCGATCCAGCTCGCCGTCGCCTATGCCACGATCGCCAACGGCGGTCGCGTGCTCACGCCTCGCGTCGTGCAGGCCATCTACGAGCCCGAGACGCCCGACGACGACCGGCCCGGCTACGCCGACCTCGCCCAGGGCACGCTGTACCGGCGGATCAAGGCCGACGCTCGGCGCATCCCGATGACCGACGACCTGCGTGAACCGATCACGACTGGCCTGGCGCGCAACGTCACGGGACCGGGCGCCAACGGGCTGTCCACGACGGCCGAGGAGCTGTTCGACATCGGCTACCCGCCGGAGGCGATCCCTGTGGCCGGCAAGACGGGAACCGCGCAGGGCTTCCAGACATATCCGTGGAACGACTCGTCGGCCTTCGGCGCGTTCAGCCTGGATGCGCAGCGGCCGTGGACCGTCGTCTCCTACCTGGAGAAGGCCGGCTACGGCTCGCAGGGCGCGGCGCCCGTTGTGAAGTGCATGTACCTGGCCCTCTCCGGCATCACGCCGTTGGATCCCGTCGAGGTCGCCGATGCGCTCGACCCGGAGTCGACCGTCGCCGCCGAGCCGCTCCCGCGGGTGGATCTCGGCTGCACCGCGGCGGCCAGCGTGCCGACCGTCCGTCCCCAGGACTGAACCGCGAAGTGCGAGCGCAGTGATGGCGCGGTCCCTGCTGCAGCGTCGACCGGATTCGGGCCTCGGCAACCTCCGTTCCAGCCCGGCCGACCCGAGTCGCAACATCGACTGGACGTTGATGGCCTGCCAGGTGGCGCTGACCGTCATCGGCTGCTTCGTCGTCTACTCGGCGACCCGCAACGGCGACGACATCGACCCGTACCTGTTCGTGACCAGGCAGGTGATCTTCGCCATCGCCGCCGCCGTCGTCATGGTCGTCGTGATGGTCTTCGACTACGAGTTCTGGCGGGAGCACTGGAAGCCGCTGCTAATCGCCCTGCTGGCATCGTTGGCGTTCCTGGTGGCCGCCGGCGGCATCGCCTTCGACTTCGGCCCGATCCGGGTGCAGCCGGCCGAGATCGCCAAGTTCGTCGCCCTGGTCGCGCTGTGCGCGCACCTGGTGGACGAGCGTTCGGACGAGGTCAGCTACCCGCGGTTCCTCGGCGGGCTGCTGATCGTCGGCACGCCAACCGTGTTGATCGTCGCCCAGCCGGACCTCGGGTCGGCGACCGTCCTCTTGGCCATGGCCATGGGCGTGCTCCTGGTGGCCGGGGCCAAGTTCCGCTACATCGTGACGATCAGCTTCCTGTCGCTGCTGACGATCGGTGCCGCGTTCGTCGGCAACTTCGTGAACAACTACCAGCTCGACCGGGTGCGGGTGTTCTTCGACGAGGACAACCCGGACCTGCAGGACCAGGTGTACCAGGTGCGCAACGCCGTTCGGGCGCTCGGGACCGGCGGCCTGTTCGGCAAGGGCTGGTTGCAGGGGCCACTCACCAACGGGGGGGACATCCCCGTGATGCACGCCGACTTTCCGTTCGCCGCCGTCGGCGAGCAGTTCGGGCTGATCGGCTGCGCGGCTCTGCTGCTGCTGTTCGTCGTCGCGCTGGTGCGCATCTGGCGCATCGCTCACCTCTCACGGGACCTGCTCGGCACGTACCTATGCGCCGGCGTGTTCACGATGCTGCTCTGGCAGGTCTTCCAGAACGTCGGCATGACCATGAAGATCATGCCGGTGACCGGGTTGCCGATGCCGTTCATCTCCTACGGCGGCTCGGGAATCATCACGTGGTTCGCCCTGTTCGGCCTCGTCCAGAGCGTCCACATGCGCCGCATGCGCTGAGGGCCTGCTACTCGAACCGCGGCGAGCCGAACCTGGCCATGATCTCGCGGAAGTCCTCCGGGTCCCGTTCCCTGCTGGAGAGGTCGAGCCCTGGGATGAACCGGTCCATCCGCAAGCGCCGCGCGTCGGGGGAGTCGAGTCGGGGCGGCGGCTCGATGTTCGTCCGGCTGATGGTCGTCAGGATCTCGCCGAGGTGACGAGCGCGCCGCACCCGTTCCGGCATCAGTCCGATCTGGCGAGGGGCGAAGCGCTCGAGTACGGTGCGGATGATCGTCGCGTGGTCGTAGATGCGGTGGCCGACGGACGCGCTGGCGACCCGTGGTGACACGACGAACGTCGGGACCCTGACGCCGTACGTGAGCGCCTGCGGGTGGACGCTCGGCAGGGCGGTGTCGACGTCAGAGTTGGCCTGCTGGAACCTCGGGGTGCCTGGCGGCGCGACGTGGTCGTACAAGCCGCCGTGCTCGTCGTAGGTGATGATCACCATCGTCGTCGGCCACGACTCCGAGGCCTGGACCCGATCGAGCACCTGCTGCAGGAACACCTGTCCGAACGCGACGTCCGTCGGCGGGTGATCGTCGTTGGCGTGGTCCTCGCTCGGCAGGCCGGTCACGTTGGGGTCGACGAACGTCACCGGCGGCAGCGGGTCACTGCCGCCGTCGCGGAACTCGGACCACGGCCGCACGTCGGCGAAGTTCAACCGGTAGCGATCGAACGTCCGCAGGAAGCTGACGTCACCCTCGTACAGCCGCCAGCGGACGTTGGCCCGGTCGAGCAGATCGAACAGCGTCAGCTCGTCGAGGTACCCGAGCGCGGGGATCAGCTCGCCGTTGGTGAGTGCCCGGGTCACACCCGTCAGCCCGCACATGCGGTTGGGGAACGTGGCGCCCGGGAACGACGAGAACCACCGGTCGAGCACGCAGAACTGGTCCGCGAGGTATTCGAGGATCGGCACCGAGGACGCCGGCTGGCAATTGGCGATCCGCCGCTCGTCGGCCAACGGCCCGGCGACGTCGATCTCCGGGGCCGTTCTCACCCGGCCGCGGAACGACGGGATGAATCCATCCATTGCGCCGCCGCCGATCTGCAAGAGCGCGCCGTTGAAGCTGTGGTCGGGGTCGGGACGCCACTCGCGCTGGGGGGCGAATGCCGGGGCCTGCCCGGGTCCGGTCACGTCGTCACCTAGGTCGAGACGCTCCGCCCCGCTCAACCCGTCGATGTCCAGGCGACGGCCCGACGCGGGATGGGCGGTGGGGTGCGAGAGGAATCCGAGCATGTGGTCGAACGAGCGGTTCTCCATCATCACGACAACGATGTGGTCGATCTCGGCCAGCCGGGCGTCGGCGTCGCCGTCGAGCGGGCCGTCGATCGGTTCGCCGACCGGCCGCACGCGGGGGCGCGGGAAGGGGATCGCGGGTTCGTTGCGCTGGCTCGGGTCGAAGTGTTCGATGACCAGGTCCCGATCGTCACGGGACAGCGTGTGCAACTCGTCGCCGCGTTGGGCGATCTCGACCATTGCCCCTCTGACCACGTCGGCCAGTGACTCGCTGTTGTCGTCGAGGTACTGCCGCACACCGTCACGCACTGCGTCCTCGAACTCGTCCTCGAACAGCCCCTCGAAGCGATCGATCACCAGTCGACGAACGCCTCGGCGATCTCGCCGAAGAAACCCCCTCCGAGCTCGACGTCGGCGTCGAGGTCAGCGACGCTGAACGTGAACCGCGACGCCCACGTCAGCTCCGTCGTGGTCGTGAACTCGTTGCGGTGACGCAGACGGTCGGGATCGTCATGTGGCAGGTCGCTCAACGGGTGAGGTCGAAAGAACCGCTGCGTGCCGATCTGCACGTCGAGCCGGGCCATGATCGACTCGACAAGCAGCTCGAACGTGGCGATCGCCGCCTCGCCGCCGAAGGCGAGCTCGTCCACGGTCAGCGCCGTGCGGACGACGAGGTCGTCTTCGTGGCGGACGTTCGTGCTCGTCGAACCGATGTTGGGGTTGAGCTCGGGGATGCCGAGCGTCCGGTACAGCGCCCTCACGAAGCCGTTGTTCCCGCACAGGTCGACGGCGCGGTCGGCGAGGTTGTCCGGCCCGGCCTGCATCGCCGCCGCGACCATCTTGTCGACGAAGTCGTCGGGAGCCTCCGTGAACGGGTTCGCGTCGATGAGCTCTTGCAACTCCTCGTACGCCTCCCGGTACATCCGCTCGGCCCGGATGAACGCGAACTCCACGGGCACGATGTCCACCTCGGCGTCGGACAGCTCCACGGGGTCGAGATCGATCCGCTGCTGTTCGATGTCGAACTCGTCGGCGAACTCGCGAGGGATGCTGATGAACAGGTCGCCCTGCCCGACGCTGATGGTCGGCGTGATGGCGCGCATGGCCCCCTGGAAGATCGACGCCAGCCGGGACAGGGGGACGCGGGTGATCGTGACCGCGCGGCGAACGCGGAAGAACACGCGTGCGACGCACTTGAGATCGCGCGTGGAGATATTCGTGATCCGACAGATCCATGCCTCCTCGGGCGTCGGAACCGGCGCCGCATTCGACGAGCCACCGCCGGAACCGGGATCGAGCTCCAAATCGGGTGCCATGACCTCGCCCGAGACCGGGTCCCGCCCGGCCTCGAAGGGCTCGGTGGAGCCGAACTCGCCGGGGACGTCGAACGTCGCGTTCTGGCCCTCGATGTCCTGTGGCGCCGCGCCGCGGCGGCCCACCTCGATGCGGATGCGGGCGGGCGGTGGCGGTGGAGGAGGGAGATCGCTACCTGGGTCGTCGTCGAGCACGAGGTCGCCCCTGCCCAGGCCGATGTTTGGCCGGGGGAACGGCAGTCGCTTGAGGAACACGGGATCGAGGCCCGCTGTTGCCCCGACAAGCCCTGCACCGTCGTCGGCGACGGAGGCGTCGTCGCCCGGGTTGACGATCGTGCGGTCGGGACCGACGACGTCGTCGTCGTCGACGATCACCAGATCGTCATCGTCGATGATGACCCGGCCGGGCCGGGGCCTGTCGTCGTTGTCGTCGTCGACGATCACCAGATCGTCATCGTCGATGATGACCCCGCCGGGCCCGGGCCCGTCGTCGTCCTCGTCGGG
>JACCUL010000017.1 GCA_013811855.1 Acidimicrobiia bacterium | reverse complement strand
CCCCCGCATCTACCGCCAACACGGCCCCGCCTTCGCCACCCTCACCGGCAACTACGACACCACCGCCACCTTCGTCAGCGAAACCTGCCCCACCGGCAACTGTGTCGGGTACGCCGACGCCGGCACGCAGGTGCCAGGAGCGGCCAGGACCGGCTCCGGCTCGCTGGAGTTCGACTGCTCGGGCGGCTTCCCGTGCCAGGGCACGAGCGACGGAACGAGCCCCGCCGCCTTCGACGGGCTGGCCATCACGCTGGCGCCGGCCGCGCCGGACACCGCGGCCTGCATCCACGACGACGATGCCGACGGGATCGACGATCGGGAGTCCGGGCAGATCACCGTCGCGCTCGCCATGAGCCTCGTGCCGACGCGAGCCGACGTCCGCGACGTCCGTTGGCAGGTGACCCGTCTCGAGGGTCGATTCGTGCGCACCGACGTCGTCGTCGACGGTGGTGGCTGTGCGGCGATGGCGGCCGGCCAGACCACCGTGTACACCTACGACGTGGTCTGGACCCTGGCCTGACCGCCCCTCACCCCGTGTCCATCCCGTGCCGGTCGGCTCGTCGCTTCCGTCGAACGGGGCGAGTGTGTGAACATGTCCGTCCACAGGGGTCGGCCGGCGGGGACGTAACCGCCGGCGACTGGGCTTTCGAGAGAGGGCGCGTGGGACGAGGGCGGTCGATCGCGATCACGATGGTGGTGATGGCGACGGCGTCGTGCCGCGGAGGTGGCGGGGACAGCACCGCGGTCGACACGGCACCGGCCGGCAGCGAGGGGAGCGGTTCGACCGTCGCGGCGACGGCGTCGCCGGCGTCGTCGCCGGTGTCGGCGGGGAGTGGGCCTGTCGACGCGTCGAGCCCCCCGGCGGCCGCCTCGACCAGTGTGCCGGCCACCACCAACCCGGCCACCACGGCCCCCCCGACCACCGTCGAACCGGTCCTCGCCGTCGGCGACGCCGTGCTCATCGAGAGCCAAGTCGACCTGCGCCCCACCGACGCCATCGACTTCACCCCCCTCGCCGAAGCCACCCCCGTCGCCGTCGGCGACATCCTGCGCACCGACACCACCGGCTACGGCGAGATCGCCTACTTCGACGGCTCACGCACCCGACTCGACATCAACACCGAGTTCGAGATCCTCGAGCTCATCGACCAAGCCGGCCGCTCCCTGGCCCGCACCCGCATGGGCCTCGGGCGCACCTGGCACCGCGTCGAAGCCCTCGGCGAGACCGAAGGCGGCTTCTCCGTGGAGACCTCGGTGGCCACCGCCACCGTGCGCGGCACCGCCTTCGCCATCGACTGCACCCAAGACGACAGCTGCGGGTTCGCCGTCATGGAAGGCACCATCGAACTGACCCTCCCCGACGGCACGACCATCGACCTCGTCGCCCCGGCCCGCTTGGACATCGTCGACGGCGTGGCCGGCGAACCCCAACCGTTGCCGTTCGAGCAGGCCTTCGGCGACGACTGGCTGATCGACAACGCCGAACGCGACGCCCAAGTCGGCTTCCCCGACGCCCCCCGCATCTACCGCCAACACGGCCCCGCCTTCGCCACCCTCACCGGCAACTACGACACCACCGCCACCTTCGTCAGCGAAACCTGCCCCACCGGCAACTGTGTCGGGTACGCCGACGCCGGCACCCTCGTCCCGGGCACCGAGACATCGACCGGTGCGGCGGCGCTGGACGTCGACTGCTCCGGCGGTTTCCCGTGCCAGGGCACTGGCGGCGGCGACGAGGCCACGTTCAACGGGCTTGTCATCACGTACTCCTTCTCCGAGCCGGACAAGACCGACGTGTGCCTCTACGACGACGACGGCGACGGGACCTTCGAGGGCGCCGGCGGCCTGGCGACCGGCGAGATCACCTACAGCCTCGTCCCGACCGAGGCCAGGATCCGCAGCGGTCGCTGGCGGGTCACCCGTCTGGAGGGTCAGGTGGTGCGCACGCAGATGGTCGTCGACGTCGGTCGCCATGGCCGAGAGGCTGCCGGGCGTGCTGACCGAACGCCCGGGCGGGCTCCAGGTCGGCAGCCGCTTCATCCCGCTGGACGACGGCGAGCTGCGGCTCAACTGGTCGGCATCGCTCGAACAGGGCGACGTGATCCCTGCGCTCGACCTGTTGGACGGGATCGTCGACC
>JACCUL010000549.1 GCA_013811855.1 Acidimicrobiia bacterium | reverse complement strand
CTGGTCGTCGTGGTGTCGCTTGCCTACGACGTGCCGTCGGCCATCGAGTGGGCGGTCATCGGCGCGGTGGTGTACTTCCTCGCCTTGTTCGTCCCCCACCTCGTCTACCCGGAGGGAATGGGTTTCGGCGACGTCAAGCTCGCCCTGGTCATGGGGTTGTACCTCGGTTGGCTCGCCACCGATCGGCTCTCGTCGGTGTACCTCGTGGTGGTGTCACTCATGCTCGGCTGCGTGCTCGGAGTCGTGTTCGGCGTCGCCGTACGGCTGGTCACCCGGCGCGACGGCGCCTTCCCGTTCGGGCCGGCGTTGGCCGCCGCCACCGTCGTGGTGGTGGTGTTCTCCGAACCGCTGGTGCGCAACTACCTCGGCGTCTGAGGCGAGGCCCCGAGCCTGGCCGGGGCCGGGGAACGGTTCGGTGCTGCCCCGGCCGGTAGATTTGGACGGTGCTGCGCTTCCTCACCGCCGGCGAATCCCACGGGCCGGCCCTGGTGGTCATCGTCGAGGGTCTGCCCGCCGGGCTCGAGGTCACCGTCGACGACATCGCCGCGGAGTTGGCCCGACGGCGGCTCGGGTTCGGGCGCGGACCGCGCATGCGCTTCGAGCAGGACCAGCTCACGCTGGTCGGTGGGGTTCGCCACGGCCGGACGTTGGGATCGCCCGTCGCCGTCGAGATCGCCAACACCGAGTGGGAGCGGTCCGACAAGTGGCACGAAGAGATGGCGGCGGCGCCGGGGCAGACCCGTGAGCCCCTCACCCGGCCCCGTCCCGGCCACGCCGACCTGGCCGGCATGCAGAAGTACGGCTTCGGCGACGCCCGGGACGTGCTGGAGCGGGCCAGCGCCCGGGAGACGGCGGCCCGTGTCGCCGCCGGCGCGCTGGCCAAGCTGCTGCTGCGCGAGCTGGGCGTCGACGTCCTGTCCCACGTCGTGCGGATGGGCCGCGCCGTCAGCACGGCCGACCGGCCCAAGCCGGCCGACCTGACCGCCGTCGACGAGTCGCCGGTGCGCTGCTTCGACGCCGTCGCCGCCGAGGCGATGGTGGCCGAGGTCAAGGCGGCGGCCAAGGACGGCGACTCCCTGGGCGGGATCGTCGAGGTGCTGGCCTACGGCGTGCCGGTCGGCCTGGGCAGCCACGTGCACTGGGACCGCAAGCTCGACAGCCTGTTGGCCCGGGCGGTGATGAGCATCCAAGCCGTCAAAGGGGTCGAGATCAGCGACGGCTTCGAGGTCGCCGGGCGGCGGGGGAGCGCGGCCCACGACGCCATCCGCTGGGATGCCGAGGGCGACGCCTACCGCCGCGACACCACGCTGGCCGGCGGCATCGAGGGCGGCATCTCGACGGGCGAGCTGCTCGTCGTGCGGGCGGCGATGAAACCGCTGGCCACGCTCAACGTGCCGGTGCTGGCGACGGTCGACACGGCCACCAAGGAGGCGACCGTGTCGTTCAAGGAGCGGACGGACGTGACGGCGGTCCCGGCCATGGGCGTCGTCGCCGAGACGATGGTCGCGCTCGTGCTGGCCGCCGAGGCCCAGCGCAAGTTCGGCGGCGACTCGGTGGCCGAGTTCGTGCGCAACGCCCAGGCGTTCCGTGGCCACCTCCCGTAACGGGGTCCGCCACGTCGTGCTCGTGGGGATGATGGGGACCGGCAAGACGACCGTGGGCCAGTTGCTCGCCGGTCGACTGGGCTGGCCGCTCGTCGACTCGGACGAGCGCATCGAGGCCGCCACCGGACGCACGGTGCGGGAGATCTGGGCCACCGACGGCGAGACCGCGTTCCGCGAGCTGGAGCAGGCCGCGCTGCTCGACGCGCTGGCCGATCCTCGGCCCTCGGTCGTCGCCGCCGCCGGCGGGGTCGTCCTGCGGGCCGCCAATCGCGAGGCGCTGGTGTCGGCCGAGGCGGCGTTCGTCGTGTGGCTGGTCGCCGATCCGGCCGAGCTGGCCGCACGCGTCGGCGAGGGTGGGCACCGGCCGCTGCTCGACGACGACCCCGAGGCCGTGTTGCGGCGGCTGTCGGCGGAGCGCGAGGAGCTGTACCGCGAGGTCGCCGACGTCGTGCTCGACACCGACGATCGGTCCGCCGAGGACATCGCCGATCACGTCGTCGAGATCGTCGCCAGGGCCGCCGTCGAGGGCTCGGCGTGACCGTCACCCGGCGGATCACGGTGGCGCTCGGCGACCGTTCCTACGACGTCGTGGTCGGTCGCGGCGCACGCCGCGAGCTGGCCGCACTCCTGCCGCCGACGGCACGGCGGGCCGCGGTGATCACCCAGTCGACGATCCCGTTCACCGTCGAGACGGGTCTCCCGACGGTGCGCATCGACATCGGCGCGGGTGAATGGGCCAAGTCGTTGACGACGGTCGAACACATCGCCGGCGGGTTGGCGCGGATGGGGCTGACCCGCCGTGACGTGGTCGTCGCCGTCGGCGGGGGGATGGTCACCGACGTCGCCGGCTTCGCCGCGGCCACGTGGCACCGCGGCACGCCTGTGGTCCACGTGCCGACGACACTCCTCGGCATGGTCGACGCGGCGATCGGCGGCAAGACCGGGGTCAACCTGGCCGAGGGCAAGAACCTCGTCGGGGCGTTCTGGCAGCCGAGCGGGGTGGTGTGCGATCTCGACGCGCTCGACATGCTGCCCGATCGGGAGTGGCGGTCGGGCAACGGCGAGATGGCCAAGTACCACTTCCTGACCGGTGACGACCTCGCGGCGATGGACCTCACCGCCAGGGTCGCCCGTTGCGTCGAGCTCAAGGCCGAGGTGGTCGCCGCCGACGAGCGGGAGGACGGGCGGCGGGTGATCCTCAACTACGGCCACACGCTGGGCCATGCGCTGGAGATCGCGACCGAGTACGAGCTGACCCACGGCGAGGCCGTGGGCATCGGGTTGGTCTACGCGGCCGAGCTGGCTCGGCGGCTGGGACGCATCGGCGACGCCCGTGTCGACGCGCACCGGCTCGTCGTCCGCGGGATGTACGGCCTGCCGACGACGGTGCCGGTGGGGATCGCGCCGGGGCGCCTCGTCGAGCTGATGCGGCGGGACAAGAAGGCGATCGCCGGGTTGACGTTCGTGCTCGACGGGCCACACGGGGTCGAGGCCGTCGCCGGCATCGACGAGCACACCGTCGTGGAGGCGCTGGCGCTGATGAGCTGACCGTCCGTGGGTCGGCGCGCGCGATGATGCGCACGTAAGAAGGGGGTCGGCATGTTGCCTGCGATCGAGGTCGCCATCGGCCTGGCGTTCCTGTTCTTCGTCGTGGCGCTGGCGGCGTCGTCGATCGTCGAGATCATCGGCACGGCGTTCCGGCTGCGCGCCAGCGGGTTGGAACGGACGGTCCGCGAGATGCTCGGCGAAGGTGACGCCGAGGTGGCGACGAAGTTCATCGAGTCGCGCGTGGTCACCACGCTGCGTGAGACCGACGCGGCGTGGGACATCTTCGGCCGGCCGAAGCAGTCGAGGACGATCAAGGTGGAGGCGCGGCGCAAGCTGCCGTCGCGGCTGCCGGCGCGGGCGTTCGCCGACGGCGTCGTCGACGTGCTCACCGACGTGAAGGGCAGCGCCGGCTCGGCCGAGGACCTCTTCGCCCGGCTGCCCACCGAGCTGCGCGACCGGATCCAGCCCATGCTCGACGAGACCGGGGCCGACCTCGTGGCCTTCAAGGCTCGCCTCGAGCAGTGGTTCGACGACGCCATGCAGGGCCTCGAAGCGATGTACCGCAAGTGGTCGCGCAAGCTGGCGTTCATCGTCGGTCTGGTCCTCGTCGTGACCCTGAACGCCTCCGCCGTCCACGTCGCGCAACGGTTGTGGACGAGCTCGGCCGAGCGCGATGCCGTCGTCGCCGCCGTGGACCAGCTGGTGCCGGAAACCCCGCCGGCCGATGGCTCGACCAGCCCGACCGACACCGCGACGTCGTTCTCCGAGGTGGCCGAGCAGATCGGCGACCTCGAGGCCACGCGCATCCCGCTCGGCTGGGGCGACGTCGACGTCTCGTTCTCCTGGGTCGTCCTGACGCTCATCGGCTGGCTGATCACGGCCCTCCTGGTGCGGCTCGGCGCGCCGTTCTGGTACGACCTGATCGGCCGATTGGTGGCGTTGCGCAAGGGGCTCGGCGCACCCAACGCCGCCGCCGACCCGGCGTCGGCCACGACCCAGGTCGTCGCCGAGAACGGCCAGGGGACCCGCACGACGTACGCCCAGGGGGCGACCGAACGCTCGGCCACGGCGACCCCGGAATCGAGCCCCGCGGCCCGCCTCTTCGCCGCCCTGCCGGCGCGACGCTGACGCGATCGGGCTCCTGCGCCGCCGCGCCGCGGTGTCGGCGCTCGTCGACGGCGTACCGTGACGGCGTGGATGCGTCGTCGCCGGTCGTGCTGCTGCTGCACGGCCCCAACCTCAACCTGCTCGGGGCGCGGGAGCCCGAGGTGTACGGCACAGAGACGCTCGCCGACCACATCGCCACCGCCTCGGCGGCGGCGGGTGAGTGCGGGCTGACGGTCGAGGCGCGGCAGTCGAACCACGAGGGTGAGCTGCTGGAGGCGATCCACGGGGCGCGAGGGCGGTGTGCGGCGATCGTCGTCAACCCCGGTGCCTTCACGCACTACGCATGGAGCCTCCACGACGCGCTCGCCGCCTTCGACGGTCCTGTCGTCGAGGTCCACCTGTCCAACCCGAACGCCCGGGAGCCGTGGCGGCACACGAGCGTGGTGGCGCCCGTCGCCACCGGGACCATCGCCGGCTTCGGCGGCCTCGGCTACCGGCTGGCGATCGAGGCCGTCGCAACCTGTCTGGGTGCGGATCGTGCCGAGAACGAGACCGTGGCGCGCCCAGATCGATGAATGAGACGGATCGCACCCAGATGTTGGACGTGGCCACACTTGCGCCCGTCGGGTACGCCGGACGGCCGGACGCCGTTCGGGAGCGGTTGGAGGGTCGCACGCTGATCGTCTCGGACCCGTCCGACATCTGTTGGCTGACTGGGTTCGGGGGGTCGCTGGGCTGGGTCGTCCTGACGCCCGAGCGCCTGGCCCTGGTGACCGACGGGCGCTACGGCGAGCGGGCCGCCGCCGACGTGGCCGCCGGCGGCATCGACGGTGACGTCGTCGTCGGGACCACCCGCCAGCAGGTCCGCGACCGGCTCGTGGCCGCGGCGCGCGCC
>JACCUL010000517.1 GCA_013811855.1 Acidimicrobiia bacterium | reverse complement strand
GGCCAGCGCCTCGCCCGCCGAAGCCGCCCGCGCCTGCACGCCGAGCGTCAGCGTGGCACGGTCGGGTCGGACCGTGGCGGCGGCGATGCCCGTGACGGTCACGGTTCGCGAGGAGAGGTCAGCCATGGCGCCAGTCTGACGTGCCCGCCCTTTGCGTCGCGATCTTGGCGATACATATCGCCAGATTCCCGACACAGACGACGGCAGGGGGCCAATGGGTGGTTGGCTGGTGCGGCGGGCGCCCGTATCCTCTCCGGGTCCCCCTTTTCGAAGGTCCTCCCAGCATGCGCACCTACAGCCCCAAAGCCAGCGAGATCGTCCGGGCGTGGCACGTCCTCAACGCCGACGGGCTCATCTTGGGCCGCATGTGCACCGAGGTGGCGCGCCTGCTGCGGGGCAAGCACAAGCCGACGTTCGCTCCTCACCTCGACAGCGGTGACCACGTCGTGGTCGTCAACGCGGCCAAGGTCGTGCTCAGCTCGGGCAAGGCCGACGACAAACGGGTGTACCGCCACAGCGGCTACCCGGGCGGGCTGCGCTCGCAGAGCTACGCCGAGACGCTCGCCGCCAAGCCGGAGGATGCCATCCGCCGCACCGTCAAGGGCATGCTGCCGAAGGGCCCACTCGGCCGCCAGATGCTGACGAAGCTGAAGGTGTACGCCGGCCCCGACCACCCCCACGCCGCCCAGACCCCTGAGCGGCTCGACCTGTCCGCGGCCCGCGCCCGCTGATCCCCGGAGGCACCACGATCATGGCCACCCCGCTGACCCAGACCACCGGCCGCCGCAAGCGGGCCATCGCCCGTGCCCGGCTGCGTCCCGGCACCGGCGTCATCACGGTCAACGGCCGGGCGTTCGAGTCGTACTTCACGACGCCGGCCCACCGGATGGAGGCCAGCGAGCCGCTGCGGACCCTCGACGCCGAGGAGCGCTTCGACGTCGACGCCACCATCACCGGCGGTGGCATCAGCGGTCAGGCCGGCGCGCTGCGCATGGCGCTCGCCCGCTCGCTCGTCGAGACCGACCCCGAGACCCGCCCGACCTTGAAGAAGGCCGGGTTGCTCACCCGCGACGCGCGGAAGAAGGAGAGCAAGAAGTACGGCCTCAAGAAGGCCCGCAAGGCGCCGCAGTTCACCAAGCGCTGATCCCCGGCGCCCGCCCGCCTGGGCCTCGACCGTGAAGTTCGGCACCGACGGTGTCCGCGGGGTCGCCAACACCGACCTGACCGCCTCCTTCGCGCTCGACCTCGGCCGCGCCGCCGCCCGGGTCCTCGGCGGCGCCGAAGCCGTGGTCGGCGGCGACACCCGCCTCTCGACGGCGATGCTCGAGGCGGCCTTCGTCGCCGGCCTGGCCAGCGAGGGTGTCACCGTGCACCGTTTGGGCGTCGTGCCGACGCCGGTCGTGGCGCACGAGGCCGCCCGCCGGAACTGCATCGGGGCGATGATCTCGGCCTCGCACAACACATACCGGGACAACGGCATCAAGCTCTTCGCGGCCGGCGGCACGAAGTTGCCCGACGACGTCGAGGCGCAGATCGAGACCGTCGTGGCCGACCTGCCGGCGCCGGCCGGGGAGCCGGCGCAACTCCACGAGGTCGAGCCGGCCTCGACCTATGCCGACCACGTGCTGGACGCCCTGGAGGGCCGGCGACTCGACGGGCTGCGGATCGTCGTCGACGTCGCCAACGGCGCGGCCACCGAACTGGCCCGACCGCTGCTGGCCCGCACCGGCGCTGACGTCACGGTGATCAACGACCGGCCGGACGGCCGCAACATCAACGAGCGCTGCGGCGCCACCGATCTGGCCGGCCTCGCGGCCGCCGTCGTCGACGCCGGCGCCGACCTCGGCCTCGCCCTCGACGGCGACGCCGACCGGTTGCTCGCCGTCGACCACACGGGCGCCGCGGTTGACGGCGATCACATCCTGGCCATCTGCGCGCTCGACCTCCATCGCCGGGGCCGGCTGCGCGACGACACCGTCGTCATCACGGTGATGACCAACCTTGGGTTCCGCCTGGCGATGGCCGAGGCCGGCATCACCGTCGTCGAGACCCCCGTCGGCGACCGCTACGTGCTGGAGGCGTTGGACGCCGGCGGCCTGTCGCTCGGCGGGGAGCAGAGCGGCCACGTCATCTTCCGCGACCGGGCGACGACCGGCGACGGGTTGCTGACCGCCGTCGTACTGGCCGACGCCGTGATGCGCTCCGGTCGGCCGCTGGCCGAGGTCGTCGCCGACGTGATGACCCGCCTGCCCCAGGCTCTGGTCAACGTGCCCGTCGACCGGCCGATGCCCGACGCCGCCGACCGTCTGGCGGCCGAGATCGCCGCCGTGACGACCGAGCTCGGCGATCGCGGCCGGGTGCTGGTGCGCCCGAGCGGCACCGAGCCGCTGGTGAGGGTGATGGTCGAGGCGCCGACGCAGGAACAGGCGATGGCCACCGCCGAGCACCTGGCCGACGCCATCCGCGCCGCCGCCGGGTGAGCGCCGGGCCGTAGCGTGACGGGCCATGTGCGGCATCATCGGCATCCTCAGCCGACCCTCCACCCGTCCGGTGCCGACGGCCGACGAGATCATCGGCGGGCTCGAGGCCGCCCTGGCGCGCTGCGGTGACCCGACGGCCGTCACGACGGCGGCGCACCACGTCGACGACCTGCTGAAGGGCCTGCCCGGGCTGATCGCGCTCGCCGGGCATCACGAGCTGGCGGCGTCGATCACGGCGCGACTCGACCAGCTCGACGCGTACGCCGCCGAGGTCGAGGCCGGCCTGGCGACGGGCGACCGGGACACCGAGGAGCTGGAGCGGGCCAGCGCGGCGTCGATCGCCCTTGCCGACGTGCTGTGGTCGCTCCGACGGGACCGCTTGCGCACGGCCCTGGCCGTCACCGACCTGACCGGCCGCCAGGCCGGGGTGGCGGCACTGGGCGGGTACCTCGCCATCCAGCAGTCGTTCTCGGCCATCGACCGCATGGAGGTGCGGGGGCGCGACTCGGCCGGCCTCACCGTCTTCGTGTGGGGCCACGACCTCGATCCGGCGGATCCCGCGCTCGCCGACCGCTCGCGCGACCCGCTCTTCCAGACCGGCTCGGTCCGCACCAGTGGCCGCTGCTTGACGTTCGTCTACAAGGCGGCCGCCGAAATCGGTGAGCTCGGCGACAACACCCGTGTCATGCGCCACGCGGTCGCCGCCGACCAGCTCCTGCGCCGGGCGCTGAGCGGCCCGAACGCCCGGACGGCGGTCCTCGGCCACACGAGGTGGGCCAGCGTCGGGATCATCTCCGAACCCAACGCCCACCCCGTCGACAGCACCGAGCTGGAGCAACACGGCGGCACGCCGTTCGTGGTCGGGGTGCTCAACGGCGACGTCGACAACCACGCCGACCTGCGTGTCGCCCACGGCTTGCGGTTCCACGGCCCGATCACGACCGACGCCAAGGTCATCCCGGCGCTCGTCGCCCGCCACGGCGAGGCCGTCGGTGAAGATCTGACCGAGGCCTTCCGCCGCACCGTGGCGTCGTTCGAGGGATCGGTCGCCGTCGGCGTCGGCTCGCCCGACCACCCCGACCGGTTGCTGCTGGCGCTCCACGGCAGCGGCCAGGGCGTGTACATCGGCCTGGCCGAGGATCGCTTCGTCGTGGCCAGCGAACCGTACGGCGTGGTCGAGGAGACGGCCGCGTACGTGCGCCTCGACGGCGAGCACGGCGGCCAGATCGTCGAGCTCGACGCCGCCGGCGCCGGAACGCTGGCGGGGATCCGGCGACTCGGCTACGACGGCGGCGCCCAACCGCTGACCGAAGCCGACATCGTCACGACCGAGGTCACCACCCGAGACATCGACCGCGGCGACGCGCCGCACTTCCTGCTCAAGGAGATCACCGAGTCGCCCGCCAGCCTGGCCAAGACGTTGCGGGGCAAGATCGTCGAGGTCGACGGCCACTTGCGGGCCGCCGTCGGCGAGCGGGCCCTGCCGGCGTCGGTCGTCGAGCGGCTGGCCGACGGCAGCATCCGCCGCATCCGCGTCATCGGCCAGGGGACGGCCGCCGTCGCCGGGCAGTCCACGGCCGCATTGCTCGATGTGCTGCTCGGCGGCGCGCTCGACGTCGACGCGATCACGGCCACCGAGCTGTCGGGGTTCGGGCTGCGCGTCGACATGAGCGACACGCTGGCCATCGCCGTCAGCCAGAGCGGTACGACGACCGACACCAACCGGACCGTCGACCTGCTGCGGGCTCGCGG
>JACCUL010000464.1 GCA_013811855.1 Acidimicrobiia bacterium | reverse complement strand
CAGCGAGCGACTCGGCCGAGCGCAGGACCCCGACGTGGCGGCTCATCGCCGAGCGGATGGCGGCCCGGTGGAATGCGCCGACGACGCCGGCCGATGTCGAGGTTGCGTGATCGGGCTCGACCCGCGCGGGCAGCTCCCACGCCAGGTTGCGCCCGAGCCGCGTGCCGGCGACGACGCTCTCCGTGAGGCTGTTCGACGCCAGCCGGTTGGCGCCGTGGACGCCAGTGCACGACACCTCGCCGACGGCGTAGAGGCCCACCATGGCCGTGGTGCCGTCGAGTCGGGCCGGCACGCCACCGCAGGCGTAGTGCGCCGCCGGCGCGACGGGGATGCGCTGCCGGGCGGGGTCGATGCCGGCCTGCCGGCACGCCGCGGTGATCGACGGGAAGCGGCTGTAGAAGTGCTCCCCCATGGCGGTCGCATCGAGGAACACGTGGTCGTCGACGCCACCGGGCGCTTCGGCCATGCGCCGGCTGATCGCCACGGCCACCACGTCGCGCGGGGCCAGATCCGCCTGGGGGTGCACGCCGAGCATCACCCGTCGGCCGGCGCCGTCGTACAGCACGGCGCCTTCCCCGCGCACGGCCTCGCTGACGAGCGCCTGTTGACCGACGGCATCCGGACCGCGCCACATCACGGTCGGATGGAACTGCACGAACTCGACGTCGCGGACGGGGAGGCCGGCCCGCAGCACGATGGCCACGCCGTCGCCGGTCACCGCGGGCGGATTGGACGTCGAGGCGAACACCTGCCCGTACCCGCCCGTGGCGAGCACGACGGCTCGCGCCGTGATCACTCCGACGGACTCGACGCCGCCGTCGACGCCGAGCCGGGCGACGCTGACACCGGCGGCCTGACGCTCCGCGCCGGCTCCCACGCCGGTGACGAGGTCGAGGGCGAAGGACCGCTCCAGCACCTCGGCGCCGGCCGCCATCGCCGACTGGTCGAGCGTGCGCTGGACCTCGGCGCCGCTGCGGTCGCCGCCGGAGTGCACGATGCGGTTGTGGCTGTGCCCGCCCTCACGGGTGAGGGCCGGCCCGATGCCTTCGGCGCCGGGGTCGAACGCCGCGCCGAGCCGCATCAGGTAGCGGATGGCGATCGGCGCCTCGTAGACCAACTCGCGCACGACGGACGTGGAGCACAACCCGGCCCCGGCGGCAAGGGTGTCGCGGACGTGGTGCTCCAGCGAGTCGGTCGGGTCGAGCACGCCGGCCAGTCCGCCCTGGGCCCACGCCGTCGAGCCCGCGTTGAGCACGTCCTTGGTGACGATCAGCACGCTGCGCACCGGCCGTACGGCCAGCGCCGTCGCCAGTCCGGCGGCGCCCGACCCGAGCACGACGACATCGACGTCGCGCTCCCACGATGGCTCGGGCGCGGCCAGCCGGCGAGGTAACGAAGCCATCACCGGGCTCTCGGCGCTCCGGCCCCCGCGGCATACGTGCCATGACACGCGGCGAGGGAAGCGCCAGCGACGAGCCGCCGTCGAGCGAACGAGTTTCGAGCGAGCGAGACCACCAACGCGGAAGCGCCAGCGACGAGCCGCCGTCGAGCGAACGAGTTTCGAGCGAGCGAGACCACTAGCGCGGCGACGGGGTGCCGATGGCGATCATCCGCTCCACCGACTGCCGGGCCCGGTCGGCGATGTCGACCGGCACGTCCACCACGTCGACGCCCTCCCGCAACGAGCGCATCAGCTTGGCCGGCGTGATCATCTTCATGTACTTGCACACGGCGGCCCGGTTGACGGCCTCGAACAGCACGAGCGGGTTGGCCTTCGTCAGCTGGTGCAGCATGCCCGTCTCCGTCGCCACGAGCACCTTCTTGGCCGTGGTCCGCTCGGCGGCCGCGACCATGCCGCTCGTCGACAGGATTCTCGTCCTCGTCTCAGGCACGACGCCCGCCCCCACGAGGTACAGCGCGCTGGTGGCGCAGCCGCACTCGGGGTGGATGAACAGCTCGGCGTCGGGATCCTCGGCGACGCGCGCCTTGAGGTCGGCGCCGTTGATGCCGGCGTGCACGTGGCACTCGCCGAGCCAGATGTGCATGTTCTCCCGGCCCGTCTCGCGCTGGACGTGGGCGCCGAGGAACTGGTCGGGACAGAACAGCACGGCGGTGCCCTCGGGGATCGACTGCACGACTTCGACGGCGTTGGACGACGTGCAACAGATGTCGGTCTCAGCCTTGACCTCGGCCGTGGTGTTGACGTAGCTGACGACGACGGCGCCGGGATGCTCGGCCTTCCACGCCCGCAGCTGGTCGGCGTTGATCGACTCGGCCAGACTGCAGCCGGCCCGGGCGTCGGGGATCAGGACCGTCTTGTCGTAGCTGAGGATCTTGGCCGTCTCGGCCATGAAGTGGACGCCGCAGAAGACGATGGTCGACGCCTCGGCCTCCGCGGCGACCCGCGACAGCCCGAGCGAGTCGCCGACGTGGTGGGCGACCTCCTGGATCTCGGGGAGCTGGTAGTTGTGGGCCAGGATCACGGCGTCGCGCTGGCGGGCCAGCTCGCGCACCTGATCCGCCCAGTCGCTCCCCAGCGGAGCTTCACCGCCGTCGATCGGGTGGTCCGTCGTCACGGTCACGACCGCCAGCGTACGCACCAGTCGCTTGGGAGCGTCCGGCGATCCGTGCCGTGGCTCGGCCGTACTGCTGAAGGCCTCGCCTTTCGGCTCGGCCTCTAGGCTCCCCGTTCGTGAGCGGGCCAGAGGGAGGCGCCCGGTCGTCGTGGCGTCGATCCTCCGCCTCGTGCTGCGCCCCTGGGACCGCGGCGGCTCTGGAGACGACCCCGGACCGACCGACCAGCCCGCCGCGTCCGTGACCACCGCCACCACGACGCCTGCGCCGGCCGTCGCGCTGTCGATCCGCGTGGACGTCGACGAGGACGCCTACGAGGACGGCGGCTGGTCGATGGCCTTCGCCGACGAGCCACCGGACCCGGCGCTGCGCCGCGACGATCCCGACAGCGAGTCGCTCGACTGGGCGCTCGTCGGCGGCGGCGTGTCGGTCGGGTCCAGCCACCTGCGGATGACCGTCGTCAACCGGTCGGGCGAGACCATCCAGATCCGCGACATCGCCGCCACGGTGACCGACCGCGGGCCTCCACTCGACGCCTCCGTGCTGCGCACCCCGCCGGCCGGCCTCGAGCCGATCCTCGACTACGATTTCGACCTCGACGGCGGCAACACGGCCCGTGCCGCGCGCATCGCCGAGGACGGGACGTCGGCGCCGGCATTCTCCGACGAGGTGATCTCGCTCGTGCCGCACGAGTCGGTCGAGCTGCGCCTCAACGTGCTGACGGCGACGTGCACGTGCCGGTTCGTGTTCCAGCTCGAGGCGGTGACAGGCGCGACGACGACCACGTTCGAGGTCAGCGACGGCGGCGAGCCGTTCGTCGTCACCGCCGCCGCGGCGGACGGGTACGGGGCCGAACTGATCGACGCCGAGATCGCCTGCAACCGCCACGACATCGTCCCCGTCGGCCCCGACGCCGCCCCGGACTGCTGACGATTTGGCGAGCGTCCTCGTTTGTGTCGGGATCAGTTGACGGTGAGCGTGATCTCCGTGCCGGCCAGGGCCTTGCTGACGGGGCAGCCCGCCTTGGCCTGCTCGGCGGCCTGGCGGAAGCCGTCGGCGTCGAGGTCGTCGACCTCACCGGACACCGTCAGGGCGATCGCCGGAATGCGGTAGCCGCCTGCAGGATCGGCGCCGAGCGACACCTCGGCGCTGACGTCGAGCGAGCGGGGCGTGCCGCCGGCCTGGGCCACGACCGCCGAGAGCTGCATGGCGAAGCATGACGAGTGGGCGGCGGCGATCAGCTCCTCGGGGCTGGTCACGCCGCCGGCGTCGTCGGCCGCCCGCCGGGGGAACGAGACGTCGTACGTGCCGGCGCCCGAGCTGGCCAGCTCGACCGTGCCGGAGCCTTCCTGCAACGTCCCGGTCCAGGTCGTCCGAGCGGTGCGTGTGGGCATGTGGTTCCTCCAGGTTCGATCCGCGGGCGCGGCCCAGTGTGGCGCGGTGGTCGCCGCATCACGATTTCCTGGCGCGTTGGCGGCGGCGGAGCACCCGTAAGTGTCATCAGAACCGCGAGCGGGTGCCGCAGCGGCGCAGGGCGAGGAGGGTGAGGGTGCGGGCGACGTGGAGCACGTCGGCGATCTCGACCTGTTCCCGAGGCGCGTGGGCGAAGCGGCCGTCGCCGGGGCCGTACTGCAGCGTCGGGATGCCGCCGACGCCGACGTACAGCCGCAGGTCGCTGCCGTACGGAGCCGCGCCCGTCGTCGGGGGCGGGCCGCCGGTCAGGTCGGCGACGGCCCCGCCGACGTCGGCCACGAGCGGGTGGGCGCCGGGCAGCTCGCCGCTGGCGAACTGACCGCCGGGCCACGTGACTCGCACCGGATGCTCGCGCAACCAGCCATCGGCGGCGCCGGCCGCGACGACGGCCTCCTCCAACTCCGCCCGAGCGGCCTCGGGGTCCTCCCCGAGCTGGACGCCCATCCGGCCCTCGGCCACGAGGAGGTCGGGCACCGAGCTGGCCCAGTCCCCGGCGTGGACGGTGCCGATCGAGATCGGGTATGGCACGGGCAACCCGGCGAAGCGCGGGTCGGGCGAATCGTTGCGCCGCCGCTCCACGTCGACCATCGCCGTCAGGATCGGCCAGAACGCCTCGACGGCACTCACGCCCTCGAAGCGCAGGCTGCCGTGCGCGGCCCGGCCGTCGACCTCCAGGCGGAACGTCAGCGCGCCGGCGTTGGCCGTGACGATGCGCCCGCTCGTCGGCTCGGTGATCACAGCCACGTCCCCGGTGTGGCCGCGCCGCAGCGTGCCCAGCGCGCCGAGGCCGCCGTCCTCCTCGCTGACGACGCAGTGCAGCGCCAGCGGCCGGACGAGCTCGACGCCAGAGCGGGCGATGGCCGCGGCGGTGGCGAAGTTGGCGGCCAGGCCGGCCT
>JACCUL010000440.1 GCA_013811855.1 Acidimicrobiia bacterium | reverse complement strand
TGTGGTACCCGCTGTGGGACGCCGGGCTCAAGCTCGGGCACGCCGTGCGCAGCATCGACGACGCGCTGGCGCTGGCCGGCGACGACCTCGACACGGCGACGTCCCTGCTCACCGCGCGTCCGCTGGCCGGTGACGACGAGCTCGGCCGGCGCATCGTGACCGACGGCCTCGCCCGGTTCCGGCGATCGGGGCGGCGCTGGCTGGACGCCCTGCGCTCGCAGGTCATCGAACGGCGCGAACAGGCCGGTGACGTGGCGTTCCTACTGGAGCCCGACCTGAAGGACGGCCACGGTGGGCTGCGGGACGTGCACACGCTGTGGTGGGCCGCCGCCGCCGACCTGCTGGTCCCGGCCGAGGACCTGCAGTCGCTGCAGGCCGCCCACGACGTGCTGGTCGACGTGCGGGTCGCGCTGCACCGCACGACCGGCCGGCCCGGCGACGTCCTGCGATTGGAGGACCAGGATGCGGTGGCCAGGCGCCTGTCCGCGGCCTCGGCCGACGCCCTGATGGCCGACGTCGCCGCCGCGGCGCGGTCGATCGCCTGGATCGCCGACGGCGCCTGGCGCAACCTGTCCCGCCACCAGGTGGGTCACATCGAGCGGGTCGCCGACGGGCTCGTGATGGTGGATCGCGAGGTCGAGCTGGCGGCGAAGGCCGACCCGACGACCGATCGGGCGATCGTGCTGCGCGCCGCTCGCGTGGCCGCCCAGCGCGACGTGCGCATCGCCCGCTCGGCGCTCGACCGCTTCGCCGACACCGTCGATCCGGCGGCCTGGGTCGACGCGTGGCCGCAGGGTGCGCTGGACGACCTGGTCGGGCTGCTCCGCCAAGGACACCGCGCCATCGATGTCCTGGAGTCGCTCGACCAGCGCGACCTGCTGTCGCGCCTCCTCCCGGAATGGGCGGTCGTGCGCAGCCGCCCACAGCGCAACGCCTACCACCGCTACACCGTCGACCGGCACCTGTGGGAGGCGGCGGCGAACGCGGCGGCCCTCACCGACCGGGTCGAGCGACCCGATCTCCTCCTGCTCGGCGCGCTGTTCCACGACATCGGCAAGGGGTGGCCGGGCGATCACACCGAGGTCGGCATGAGGCTGGTCCGGCGCATCGGGCCCCAGCTCGGGCTCGCCCCGGCCGACGTCGACACGCTCGTCACGCTCGTCGAGCTGCACCTCCTGTTGCCCGATGTCGCCGTCCGCCGCGACCTCGGCGATCCGGCCACGATCCGACGGGTGGCCGACGCCGTCGGTGACCTGGCGACGTTGCGGCTGCTCCACGCACTCACCGAGGCCGACTCGCTGGCAACCGGCCCGTCGGCCTGGGGGTCGTGGAAGGCGGAGCTGGTCGATGAGCTGGTCGGGCGGACCGCGCACGTGCTCGCCGGCGGCGATCCCCGTGAGCGGGCGGCCGGTCGGTTCCCCGACGACGACGTCAGGGCGGCGATGGCCGCCGGTGCGCTCGACGTGCAGGTCGTCCCCGACGGTCAGCCCGTGCTCGCCGATCGGCCGCCGACGGTGCGGGTCACCGTTGTCTGCCCCGACGTCCCCGGGTCGTTCGCCCGCGTCGCCGGGGTGCTGTCGCTACGAGGGCTCGACGTCCTGACGGCGTGGGCCGTCGGCGGTGACGCCGCGGCCGCCGACGGTCGGCCGCCGATGGCGGCCTCCCGCTTCCGTGTCGCCCCGTCACGTCACGACGTGCCGTGGGACGCCGTCGTCGACGACGTCCGTCGAGCGCTGGCCGGCCAACTCGCCATCGCCGCCCGCCTGGCCGAGCGGGCCACGACCTATCGCCACCGTCGACCCCAACAGGCGGCGCCGGCGAGCCCGCCGGACGTCACGTTCCACGACGACGACTCGTCGGAGTCGACGGTGCTGGAGGTACGCGCCCCCAACCGCATCGGCGTCCTGCACCGCATCGCCGCCGCCCTGGCCGAGCTGTCGCTCGACATCCGCCACGCCACCGTGCAGACGCTCGGCGAGGACGTCGTCGACACCTTCTACGTGCAGGGCGTCGACGGTCGGCCGGTCACCGACGAGTTCCACCGGGGCGAGATCCGCCGCGCCGTCCTCCACGCCGTCATGTGACCGTGCGGCAGTAGTTTCGCGGAGGTGGATGTCGACCCCGCCGCCGGTCCTCCCGGGGCCGGGAGCGCCTCGACGAGCGATCTGGTTCGTTGGAGCGAGACGCTCGCGGCGATCGCGAGGACCGGGTTGGGGTTCACGGACAACCTCTACGAGCGGGAACGCTTCGAGGAGGTGCTCAACGTCGCTGCTGACATCAAGGCTGCGGCCGGCGCCGGTGCACCGATCGATCCGGAGGTCGAGCGCGAGCAGGCCCACTTCGTGCAGGAGTGGCTGGAGTCCGTCGGCGTCGGCGTGCCGGGGTACGTCACGCCGAAGGTGGCGATCGGCGCCGTCGTCGGCAACGACGACGGGGAGATCCTGCTCGTCCAGCGCGCCGACTCGGGTATATGGCTGTACCCGACGGGGTGGGCCGACGTCGGCTACTCGCCGGCCGAGGTGGCGGTCAAGGAGGTCGCCGAGGAGACCGGCATCGTGTGCGAGCCCCGCCAGCTCCTCGCCGTCATCGACGGGCAGCGGATGGGGTTCTCCCGCTTCGGCATGTACATGCTCCTGTTCCACTGCGCAGCCACCGGTGGCGAGCTGACCGCCCATCCCCTGGAGTGCGCCGACGTCGGCTGGTTCGGGCGCGACGAGCTGCCGGCAGCGACGGCGGGCGCGCAGTGGTGGGCGCCACGAGCGTTCGCGGCGATCGACGGGGAGCCGATGACGACGGCCTTCGACCCGGTCCGCTCTCCGGTGTGGCGCGTCTGACCTTCCGCTGGGCGCCGGTCAGCCGTTCGGATCGCGGTCGCGGAGGAACTGCTCGACCTCGGCCACCAGCTCGCCGGGATCGACGTCGGTGGCGATGACGGCGTCGCCCGCCGGGTCCCGGTCGGCCTCGCCGTCGGGATCTTCATCGGAGTCCTCGTCGGCCATGGTCTCCAGGCGCGACACGTACTCGATGAGGTCCTCGTCGTCGGCGATCATCGCCGCGACGCGGGCGTCGTATTCGGCGGCCGGGCCACGCAGCAGATCGACGGGCGGCGTGACGTCGAGCAACGCGCACGCCCGCTCGAGCAGCGCCACCGTCGCCTTCGGGGACGGCACCTGCGCCGCGTATCCGGGCACGGCAGCCCACAGCGAGGCCGTCGACAAGCCCGCTGTCGACAACGCGTCGTGCAGCACGCCGACGATGCCGGTGGGGCCCTCGTAGCGGGAGCGGCGCAGGTCGAAGCGGTCGAGCAGATCGGGATCGCTGGCCGTGCCAATGATCCGCACGGGACGGGTGTGGGGCACGTCGGCCAGCAGCGCGCCGAAACTGATCGAGCGTGCGGCCTCGGCCCGCTCGGCCACGGCGACGAGCTGGGCGCAGAACGACCGCCATCGCAACGCCGGCTCGGGACCGAGCACCAGCAGGACGTCGTGGCCGTCGCT
>JACCUL010000383.1 GCA_013811855.1 Acidimicrobiia bacterium | reverse complement strand
CTGACCGGCCACACCGCCGACGACCGGGCCGAGACCCTGCTCATCAACCTGCTTCGCGGCAGCGGGCTCGACGGGCTGACGGCGATGGGCCCGATCCCGACCCGGCCGATCCTCACCCTGCGGCGAGCGGAGACTGCCGGGTTGTGCCGTCGCCTCGGGCTGGCCACGGTGACCGATCCGAGCAACGACGATCCCCGCTTCGTGCGGGCCCGGGTCCGCACCGAACTGGTGCCGTTGCTCGACAGCATCGCCGGGCGTGACGTCACGCCGGTGCTGGCGCGATCCGCAGCCGTGCTCGGCGCCGACCGTGACCTGCTCGACGTGCTTGCCGCCGACCTCGATCCCACCGACGCTCGAGCCATCGCCGCGGCGCCGGCGCCGCTGGCCTCCAGGGCCCTGCGCCGCTGGTTGGTCAGCGACGGCTACCGACCGGGCGTGGCGACGATTCAACGGGTGCTGGCTGTCGCCCGAGGTGACGCCGTCGCCTGCGAACTGGCGGGCGGTCGGCGAGTCGAGCGGCACCGCCAGCGACTGCGAATGCGCAATCACGGACCGGTAGCCTCCGGCGGAGGTATGCCGACCACGGGAGCGTCCTGACGTGGCCACGCGTTTGCGGGGCCGATGGGCCCTCGGCATCACCCCACGACACTTCACCTGGATCTTGAAGGACAAGCTCGCCATCTGCGAGCGGCCCGGTGGGTACGGCGACAACCACCGTCGCGTCCGCCGCCAGGAGGAGATCATCTGGCTGCGCGAGAACGGCTTCGGCTGCGTCGTGTCGCTCATCCCGGCGCCGCACAACCTGCACAACTACGACGAGCTCGGCCTGCCGTCGCGCCACCGCCCGTTCAACCCGGACGAACTGCACCCCTGGTTGCGCTCGTTCTACAAGGAGCTCGGCGACCTGCTGAGCAGCGGGGTCAAGGTGGTCGTCCACGGCGAGGAGGTCGGCGACCGCATCGTCGGGATCATGGGTGGCTACATCCGCTGGTCCGGCCTCATCGATGACGACACGCAGGCCATCACGGTGACCGAACGCCTGGCCGGGCGGCAGCTCGACCCCTTCGCTCGCAACGTGATCCTCGGCGCGACCCGACTCCGCGAGAGCGAGCCTCCCCCGTCGCCGCAAGGTTTGCGGCACGACTGAGAATTGGCGAGATGAGCGACACGCCGGCGAACTGGTTCCCCGATCCGACGGGTCGGCACGAACTGCGCTACTGGGACGGGACGCAGTGGACGGCCCACGTCAGCGACCAGGGCGTGACCGGCAGCGACACCCTCCAGCCGTCGCGCCTGGACCGCCTCGACGGCGTGATGAGCGTCGGCAACGAAGGTGACCCGGCCAAGCTGCAGCGCCAGCTGCGTGACACCGGAGCTCGCGGCGCCGGCATCCAGGGCACGGTCGGCGGTGGGAGCGGGTCGATCTTCGACGAGCCGATCCTGATCGTCAACCAGAAGGCGAAGATCATCGAGCTCAACAACCAGTATCAGGTGTTCGACCAGCACGGCACGGCGATCGCCCAGGTCCAGCAGGTCGGCCAGAGCACGGCCAAGAAGGCGCTGCGGCTGCTGTCCAGCATCGACAAGTTCATGACCCACAAGCTCCAGGTCAACGACGCCGCGGGCAACGTCCTCCTGCAGCTGACCCGCCCGGCCAAGGTGTTCAAGAGCACGGTGGTGGTGTCCGACGCCCGAGGCGGCGAGATCGGCCGCATCGTCCAGGAGAACATGGTCGGCAAGATCAACTTCGGCTTCGAATCCAACGGTCAGCGGCTCGGGTCGATCAGGGGTGAGAACTGGCGGGCCTGGAACTTCCGGATCGAGGACGCCGCCGGGACCGAGGTGGCCCGCATCACGAAGACGTTCGAGGGCGTCGCCAAGACCCTCTTCACGACGGCCGACAACTACGTCGTGCAGATCCACACCCGCCAGCCCGAACCACTCAACTCCCTCATCGTTGCCTCGGCCCTGTCGATCGACACCGCCCTGAAGCAGGATGCCCGAGGCTTCGGCTGAGGCGCCCCTTTCACCGACCGCGCGCTCACTAGCCTGCCGAAGATGGCTGGACGGCGGGTCGTGGTCACCGGGATGGGCGGCGATCTCGGATCGCGCGTCGCCAACCTGCTGGAGGCGCAACCGTGGGTCGCGCAGCTCGTCGGCATCGACGCCGATCCGCCCCGCCGGCGGATGAAGCGGGCCACGTTCCACCGCATCGACGTCGCCGACCACGACCGCACCGTCGAGACGATCACCGCCGTCGATCCCCACGTTCTCGTGCACATCGCGGTGTGGGAGCCGTTCAGCCGAGCCACGCCGTCGAGGGCGCGCCAGCTCACCGACCTGGCCACCACGTCCGTGCTCGGCGCGGCCGCCGAATGCCGGTCGCTGGAGTCGATCGTCGTGCGCAGCGGACTGGAGGTGTACGGCCGCGAGCACGGCGCGCCGACCCGGCCCGACGAGTCGGCCGACGTGCGGCCGACGAGCGACTACGGCCGGACATTGGCGCGCATCGAGCGCACGGCCCGATCGGTCGGTGAGCGGGTCGGGGTCAGCGTGGCCGCGATCCGGATGGGCACCGTGCTCGGTCCCCACGTGCCGAGCCCGCTCGGGCGCGTGTTGCGCATGCCGGTCGTGCCGTTCAGCGTCCTCGCCGATCCGCCGTTCGCCGTGGTCGAGGACGTCGCCGTCGCCTGGGCGTTCGTGGCCGCCGCCGAGCGCCGGCTCGGCGAGCCCGTCAACGTCGTCGGCAACGGTGCGATCACCGCCCTGCAGGCGGCCCGTCGCGGCCGCCGCGTACCCGTGCCACTCGTCGGCCCGGAGTGGCGCCTGGCCAGGGCGATCAGCGGCATCTTCGGCGCGCCGATCCCCGACCACGTGGTGGAGACGCTGCACCGCGGTCGCCTGGCCGACAACTCCCGGATGACCGAGCTGCTCGGGTTCACGCCCGATACGTCTACGGTGGAGACCATTGACAAGCTGTACGCGTGGCCGACGGTGATCCGCATCCCCGCTCGCGAGGCGGTGGCGTGAGCCCAGCGAGAACGGCGTGAGCGCCGCGAGCGCCGCCAGGCGAGCGCCCGCCAGGGCGCGGGTGCGGGGGCGCAGCCCCCACGGGGGAACGGCGTGACGGCGGATCCCGACTACGAGGCCCGGGTGCTGCGACTGCCCGTGGAGCGGTCGATCACGGCCGTCCGCAAGGCGGCGGCGACCGTCGCCCGGCCGCTGGTCCCGTACGCGACGTGGTCCGTCGACGACTGGGGCCGCGACCCGAGGCTCGTCGACGTGATCGGCCTCATGTCGCGGGCCCGCTGGAACGTCTCGCTCGGCGGCGTCGATCACCTGCCCCGCCGCCGCAGCGGCCTGATCGTCGTCAACGCTCGCCGCTTCGCCCTGGCACCGATCTTCACGGCGCTGGCCCTGACCGCCGAGCTCGACCGGCCGGTCCGGTTCGTCGGGCGCCCCGACGTCGCCCCGTTCGGCGCCGGCCTGCGCCGACTCGGCGGCCTGCTCGACCGACCCGACGAGCTGCTCGGTGCGTTGCGGGCCGGCGAGCTGGTCGTCATGGGAGCCCGTCCCGAGCACCATCCGCGGCGGGTCGGGACCGTCGACCACC
>JACCUL010000340.1 GCA_013811855.1 Acidimicrobiia bacterium | reverse complement strand
TCCTACGTCGAGGTGACCGCGCCCATCGGACTGCACGTCGAGTACGGCGCAGTCGAGGTCCACGATGACGGGACGGCCAGCCTGTTCGTCGGCACCAGCACCCACGGCCAGGGCCACCACACCGCGTTCGCCATGCTCGTGTCCGACCAGACGGGCATCCCGGTCCCCGATGTCCGCGTCCTCGACGGCGACACGGCCACGGTGCCCAAGGGCGGCGGCACCGGCGGGTCGCGCTCCCTGCAGCTCGGCGGCTCGGCGGTGCACCAGGCCACCGAGACGATGGTCGAACGGGCCCGGGCCCTCGCCGCGCACCTGCTCGAGGCCGACGTGAGCGACGTCGTGGTCGACACCGAACGGGGCACCGTCGGCGTGGCCGGCGTCCCGGCGAGCGCACTGTCGTGGGGCGAGCTGGCCGCTCGCGCCGACGAGGCTCCGAACGACCTGCTGCCCGACGGCGTGCTCGGGGCCGCCGGCGACTTCGATCAGGGCGACGCCACGTTCCCGTTCGGGACGCACATCGCCGTCGTGGAGGTCGACCTCGACACCGGCCACGTCCGCCTCGTCCGTCACGTCGCCGTCGACGACTGCGGACGCGTGCTCAACCCGCTGCTCGTCGAGGGTCAACAGCACGGTGGCGTCGCCGCTGGCGCCGGCCAGGCGCTCCTCGAGGAGGTGCGCTACGACGACGCCGGCAACCCGATGACGTCGACGCTCGCCGACTACGGCATCGCCACGGCCGCCGAACTGCCGCTGTTCGAGGTGCACTCCACGGAGACGCCGACACCACTCAACCCGCTGGGCGCCAAGGGGATCGGCGAGGCCGCCACGATCGGCGCCACACCGGCCGTTCAGAACGCGGTCATCGACGCCGTCGCCCACCTCGGCGTGCGCCACATCGACATGCCGTGCACTGCCGAGCGGGTGTGGCGCACCATCCGCCACGCCGAGGCCGGCACCTTGCCTGACCCCTGGCGCGACCCACCGGCGATCTTCGCCACCCTCGCCGCCGCCGCGCACGCCGCCACCGCCACCGAGGGCGACGGTGTCTCGGCCACCGAGAGCATCTGAGCCGGTTCGCGGTTCTGATGACAGTTACGGGTGCTCCCGTGCACGTTGCGCTCCTCAGAATCGGGGCCCGACGACTACAACGGCGTCATGCCGTACGAGCAGATCCTCTTCGAGGTCGACGACCCGGTCGCCACGATCACCCTGAACCGCCCCGATTCGCTGAACGCGTGGACCGACATCATGGCGGAGGAGGTGCGCGACGCAGTCGGCCGGGCGGCGACCGATCCGGCGGTCGTCGGCATCGTGCTCACCGGTGCCGGCCGCGGGTTCTGCGCCGGTGCCGACATGAAGCTGCTGTCGGGGTTGTCGTCCGGCAGCGGAGCCGCCGAACGTTTGACGACACCGCGCCAGGAGTCGGTCGATCCCACGGGCAGCGCGACGTCGTCGGACTTCGCCGGCACGTACACGTACCTGCTGGCCGTGCCGAAGCCGATCATCGGGGCCATCAACGGGCCGGTCGCCGGGATGGGCGTACCGATCGTGCTCGGCTGCGACGTGCGCTTCATGAACACCGACACCGTGCTGACGACCTCGTTCGCCCAGCGCGGGCTCGTCGCCGAGTGGGGCCTGTCGTGGCTCCTCACCCGCCTCGTCGGACCGGCGAACGCGCTCGACCTCCTGTACACGGCGCGCAAGATCCGCGGCGACGAGGCGGCGCGCATCGGCCTCGTCAACCGGGCCCTGCCGGCCGACGAGGTGGTGCCCGCGGCGCAGGAGTACGTGCGTCAGCTGGCCCGCACGTCGTCGCCGACGTCGATGTCGATCATGAAGCGTCAGGTGTACGAGCAACTGCACGCCGGCCTCGGCGCAGCCGAGCGGGAGTCCGTGCGGCTGATGGGCGAGAGCTTCACCCGGCCTGACTTCGCCGAAGGCGTGGCGTCGTACCTGGAGAAGCGGGATCCCGACTTCCCGCGACTCGGGACCTGAACCGGCCTACATGCCGCCCTGGCTCCAGGGACCCCAGATGGCGACCGAGTAGCCGCTCGAGGACTGGACGTTGACGTACAAGGTGTGGCCGTCGGGGCTGAACGTGGCCCCGGCGAACTCCTGGCCGACCTGGGCGGCGTCGGCGTTGCGGGCGATGTCGAACAGCTCGCCCTCCCGGGTCAGGCCGCGCAGGAAGTTGTCGCCGCTGCCGTCCTCACACAGCACCAACGTGCCGCGCCGCGTCGCCGTGACGTTGTCGGGCAGGTCGAGCGTCGTCGACACCGGCGACTCGAAGACCAGCTCGAGCACGTTCGCGCCGGGCGTGAACGCCCACACCTGGCCCCGGCCGGTGCCGAAGCCCGCCGTCACGGCGTCGCTCGCCGCCCCGCCCTGCGTCGACGTGAAGTACACCTTGCCGTGGCTCCAGAACCCGCCCTCGAGCCGGCTGAACAGCGCCGCGCCCTGGGCCCGGCCCTGATCCCCGACGGCCACGAGCGCCTGGTCGTTCGTCGTGCCCGGTGCGAACGTCGGATCCGGATCGAAGATGCGGACCCACCTCACCGGGAAGGTGGCGCCGGCGGCCTGCCCCTTGTACAGCTCGGCCCCGTCGATGCCGTCGACGGCCAGCATGTCGAGCCGGCCCCGCTTGACGAGTCGGTGGGGCAGGTCCCGGCGCACCGGCGTGTAGCGGTAGAAGCCCGACGGGAAGGCGAAGTTGTCCTCCGTCAGGTACACGGCGCGCCCATGCGGCGTGACCACGGCGGCCTCGTGGGGGAACCGCCCGGCAGCCCGGATCGGCCGGGCCGCGGCCACACCGTCGGTCGGCACCTCGAAGATGTACCCGTGCTTGCGCAGCCCGGTGTTGGGGGTGCCGGTGAAGTCCGGACCGACGTCGCCGCCGTTGACCGTTTCCTCGCACGTCGGCCACGTGCCCCACGGTGTTGGCCCGCCGCTGCAGTTCATCTGCGTGCCGCTGAGCGAGACGTGGGACCGCCCGGTGTGGCCCCAGTTGTCGACCTCGACGGTAACCGTGCCGCCCTTGGTGAGCGGGTCGTAGCCGGCGGCGGGATCGCCGAGCGGCACTTCGCTGTTCGGCACACCGAGGTTGCCGTTGAGCTCGTGGTTGCGGACGAGCACGATCTTGCCCCGGCGGTGGAAGGCGAACATGCCGTCGTGGCGACCCGGGAGCGTCGCGCCGTCGTTGAGCACGGTGCCGGCTTGGTGGAAGCTGCGGTACTGGAAGCCGGGCGGCAGGTCGAGGCGCACCACGCCGTCGAGCAGGTCGGCCACCGGACCGAGCGGACCGTACCCGTGGGACGTCGCGCCGCCCCGGGCGGCGTGGGCCGCGTAGCCCCGGAACGGTCCCGCCACGGCCAGGCCGGCTGCCGTCGCCGCGCCCCCTCGAATGAAACTGCGACGATTGATGCCGACCATCGTGCTGTCCTCCCACGTGCCCATCCGCGTCGACAGTCGACGCGGACCCGCCCCGCAACCTAGTGCGGCTCGCATGGTTGAATTCCGCCCATGCACCGCTGGGACGAGGCGACCGACCTGCTCGCCCACTCGGTCATCGGCTACGCCGTCGAACGGCTGCGCACGCCGAAGGACCCGACGTGGGGCGCCCGGCCGGCCGAGCAGCTCGCCGAGGCACTGGAAGGCGCCATCCGGCCCGAGGGGCTGGGCGGCCACGGCGCGCTGACGCTGTTCCGCGACGTCCTCATGCACGCCTGCCGGCCGATGGACCACCCGATGAACCTGGCCTACGTCCCGACGGCGCCGACGCCGGCGGCCAACCTCTTCGACCTCGTCGTCAGCGCGTCGAGCATCTTCGGCGGGCTCTGGGAGGGCGGCGCCGGCGCCATCGCGGCGGAGAACCAGGCCCTCGACTGGCTGGCGTCGCTGGCCGGCTTCCCCCCGACCGCCGGCGGCTGCTTCGTCAGCGGCGGCTCGGCGGCCAACCTGTCGGCACTCGTCACGGCTCGGCACCAGGCGCGGGAACGAGTCGGC
>JACCUL010000330.1 GCA_013811855.1 Acidimicrobiia bacterium | reverse complement strand
GGGCAATGGCCCTCCGTCGTTCCGCGTCACGGGGGTGGCCCGACACCCATCCGAGTGACGCCGGGTTCCGAACTATTGCCGTGCTCGCCTGGGCGGCTCAGCCGATTCCTCTGTTGTCGACGCCGCGCGTCACGTGGTGGCGCGTTCGACGTCGCCCAGTCTGGCACATTGGTACGCGAGTGGAACCGGACCTCGCCAGCAGCATCGCCCTCGTCGCCGCTGGCGACCAGAGCGCCTTCGCCGGTGTCTACGACGCGCTGTCGCCGTCGGTCTTCGGTGTCGCCCGCCGCGTGCTGCGCGATCCCAGCCAGGCCGAGGAGGTCACCCAGGAGGTCTTCGTCGAGATCTGGCGGCTTGCTCCCCGGTTCGACTCGGCGCGCGGCAGCGTGCGGACGTGGGCGACGACCATCGCCCATCGCAGGGCCGTCGATCGGGTGCGCAGCGAACAGGCCCACCGGGATCGCCAGTTGCGCGTGGCGGGCGAGATCAGCCCACCCGGCGACGGGCCCGACGAGCTCGTCGTCGATGCCGAGGACCGGGCGCGGGCCCGGGCGGCGATGACCGAGCTGACGCCGGCGCAACGGGAGGCCTTGGAGCTGGCGTTCTACGACGGGCTCACGTACGTGCAGATCGCCGATCGCCTCGGCGTCGCGCTCGGTACGGTGAAGACCCGGATCCGGGACGGTCTGATCCGGTTGCGGACGGCAATGGGGGCGTACCGGTGAGCGAGCGAAGCGAGCTCGGGCGGCACGAGTTGTTGGCGCTTGCTGCCGTCGGGGCACTCGACGACGACGAACGGGCCGAGGTCGAGGAGCTGATCGCCGATCGTCCCGACCTGCGCGCCGAGCTCGACGGTCTGCGCGGCGCCGCCTCGACGATGGCTGCCGCGGTCAGCGCGGCACCACCGGCCGCGCTCCGGGGACGCGTCCTGGACCTGATCGCGTCGACACCGCAGCACGAGGCCGACCGCACCCCTGAGCGCCCGGCGTCCAGCCCACCGGCACTGGCACCGGTCGTGCCGATCGCCGCTGGCCGCCGCCGCCGGATCGTCACGTTCGTCGGTGCCGTCGCCGCGGCCGTGGTGCTCGTGGCCGCGGCCCTCGTCGTGATCGGGCCGTTCGGTGCGAACGACGCCCCGGCGGTGGCCGACGTCCTCGCCGACGAGCGGGCCACCACGGTCGAGCTCCGGGGCGAGATCGGGCTGCAGCTCGTGCACTCGCTTCAGCTTGGCGCCGGCGTGCTCACAGGCCACGACGTGCCGGTGCCAGCGGGTGATCAGGTCTACGAGCTCTGGCTGCTCGAGTCCGAGACGTTCGAGCGCGTCGACATCTTCCGCCCCGACGACGACGGGCGCGTCGTCGTGCTGATCGACGGGATGGAGTTTCCCCCGGACGTGCGCTTCGCCGTCACCGTGGAGCCGGCCGGCGGCGTCGACCAACCGACCGGCGAGATGGTCGCCGTCACGGCCTGACAGCCGTCATGACGGGGGCCTCGCCGTTCGGCTCGGCCTCATTCCCCGGCAATCGGCGCGGACAGCGGCGCTGATGCCCGCTCACCGGCCTCGATGGCGTCGAGCAAGTGGATGGCGATGTCGCCGACCTTGACCGATTCGTCGGCCCCGGCGGCCTTGGTGCCGTCGTCGAGCATGATGTAGCAGAACGGGCAGGCGGTGGCGATCCGGGTGGCGCCGGTCGACAGCGCCTCGATGGCCCGCTCGTCGTTGACCTTGACGCCGACCGACTCCTCCATCCACATCCGCGCCCCACCGGCGCCACAACACATGCCCGTCGTGCCGTTGCGCGGCATCTCGACGACCTCGATGCCCTTGATCGACCCGACGACCTTGCGCGGCGCCAGGTACACGTCGTTGTGCCGCCCGAGGTAGCACGAGTCGTGGTACGTCAGGCGCTCCTCGAGCGTGGCCGCGCTGACGTCGAGGCGACCGCTCGTGATGAGGGATTCCAGCAGCTGCGAATGGTGGACGACCTCGTAGTGGCCGCCGAGTTGCGGGTATTCGTTGAGCAGCGTGTTGAAGCAGTGCGGGCACTGCGTGATGATCTTGCGCACACCCATGCCGTTGAGCATCTCGATGTTCGGCACGGCCAGCATCTGGAAGAGGTACTCGTTGCCGGAGCGACGGGCCGAGTCGCCGGTACACATCTCCGACGGGCCGAGGATGGCCACCGTGACGCCGGCTCGGTGGAGCAGCTTGGCCACGGCCTGGGTGACCCGCTTGTTCTTGTCGTCGAAGCTGCCGGCGCAGCCCACCCAGTAGAGGTACTCGGCCTGCAGCGGTTCGCCGGGGTCGACGACCTCGACGCCGTCGATGCCCTTCGCCCAGTCGGCCCGCTCGCCCTGCCCGATGCCCCACGGGTTGCCCTGGTTCTCCATGCCTCGGTACGCGGTGCCGAGCTCGGACGGGAAGTTGGACTCCATCAGCGCCAGGTACCGGCGCATGTCGAGGATCATGTCGAGGATCTCGATGTTGACGGGGCAGACCTCGTCGCAGGCCTTGCAGCTCGTGCAGGCCCACAGTTCCTCGGCCGTGATGCGCTCGAACAGCGAGTTGGCGCCGATCGTGATCTCGGCGTCGGTGCCGATGGGCGGCGACACGACGGGCGTGCCGCTGGCGGCCATGACCTCGCCGGTCTTGAGCACGATCTCGCGCGGGTCGAGCGGCTTGCCGGTGGCGTGGGCCGGGCACACGCTCGTGCAGCGGCCGCACATCGTGCAGGCGTCCGTGTCGAGCAGCTGCTTCCATGTGAAGTCCTCGACGACCGAGGCGCCGAACGTCTCCAGCTCCGTCTCGGCCAGGTTGGGCATCGGCTTCATGGCGCCCTTGGGACGGTCCTTGTGGCGCAGGTACATGTTCAGCGGGGAGGTGAACATGTGGCGCAGCATCGTGATCGGCAGGAGCGCCAGGAAGGCGACGAACGCCACGACGTGACCGATCCACCACCACCGGTGCCATGTCTGCAGCGACGACGGGCTCGAGCCGTCGACGAGCGTGCTCAGCGGGTAGCCGACGAAGCTCCAGCGCTCGTAACCGACGACCTCACCTGATGAGCGTTGCAACGCGATGCGGAACATCTCGGTGCCGAAGCCCGACAGCCCGATCGCCAGGAACACGCCGAGGATGAGGGCGTGCTCCGGCTTGGTCTTGATGCGGATGCGGTACGGGCGTTGCACGTAGCGCCGGGCGATGGCCCACACGATGCCGCCGACGAACACCACGCCGGCGGCGTCGCCGACCATCGCGTAGGCCTGGTACGTGCGGCCGTGGAGGAACTTGAGGTCCTCGGGCATCTGGTGGTCGACCTCCAACACCGTCGTGACCGCCAGCAGCACGAGGAAGCCGAAGTAGATCATCGAGTGCATCAGCCCGGCCGCCGAGTCGCGCAGCAGCGTGCGCATGTAGACGCCGGCGCGGAAGTCGCGCAGGCGGCGGGAGGCGTTCTTCGCCGTCGTGCGCCGGCTCGGGGCCGGGGCGCCGCGCTCCCAGTTCTTCATGCGGTCGGCGAACTGGAAGGCGCCCCAGACGATGAGCACGGGGATCACGGTGTAGAAGGCGAGCTGCAGCGGGCCGGGGACGTTGAAGAACACCGCGCGGTGGACCTCGTTGTCGTTGTGCCAATCGGTGATCTGCGGGACGATCCCCGAGATCACGGTGAAGACGGCCATGCCGATCCCGAACGCGATCGCTAGATGGTGCGGCCGCACCCGCCGATCAGGTGAGGGTGCTGGCGCTTCGGACTCCGGCACGTGCGCGCTCATGGCGCTCCGAACCTAGTGCCTGTCGCCAACTGCGTCTTCGTCAGGGTCGTGGTGGTCAGGGCGACCACAACCCCGACGAAGACGACGCGTCGTCAGCCGTAGTACCTGCGGTCGAGCTCGCGGATGCGGCCGGCCATGGTGTTGAGGAGCTTGTGGGCGATGGTCGGCACGTCGTCCAGCACGGCGATGAAGTGGCGCTGGGAGATGACGAACAACGAGCACTCGGTGTCGCAGACCGCGGTGGCTGTGCGTGGCCCGTGGTCGAGCAACGACAGCTCGCCGACGATGGCGCCGGGCCCCACCGTGACCACCTTGCGGCCGTTGCGCTTGACGGTGACGGTGCCGTCCAGCACGACGAACGCCTCCCGTCCCGTCTGCCCCTGGTCGACGATCAGGCTGCCCGCGGTCATCCTGATCTCGTCGCCCGACTTGGCGATGCGTTCGAGCTCCTTGCGCGTGCACCCGGCGAACAGCGGGACGTTGCGGAGGTGGTCGACGTACGCCTTCTTGCTGGCCATCGCCGCACTCTAAACTAAAGGCCTGCGCGGAGAGGTCTGCAACTCACTGCGGCAGAGCTTGCTTCGGCTGCCGGCGCAGCCGAAGAAGACACGCCGTAACGATGGAGGCCTCGCCTGTCGGCTCGGCCTCTCAGCGCTGTCGCGCCGCGCCTCGACGGAGATCCCTGAGCCTCAGCCGCCGGCCTGTCGCGCCACCGCGTCGGCGGCCGCCGCGATGGCGTCGGCGTCGCCGAGGTACTCGGCCTCCTGCACGGCGAGTCGATCGTCGAGTCGGTAGCGGCGGGGCACGCCGGTCGGGATGTTCACGGCCGGGATCTCCTCGGCGGGCACGTGCTCGAGGTGCATCAGCAGGCCGCGCAACGAGTTGCCGTGGGCGGTGACGAGCACGTCCATCCCGGCGAGGAGCTGAGGGGCCACGACGTCGTGCCAGTACGGCAGGACGCGGGCGACGACGTCCTTCAGGCACTCCGTCGCCGGGAGCACGTCGGGCGGCAGGAGGCGGTAGCGCCGGTCGCCGGCCGGGTGCCTGGGGTCGTCCTCGGCGACCGGCGGCGGCGGCACGTCGAAGCTGCGCCGCCACAGGTGGGTCTGTTCGGCCCCGTGGCGCTCGGCCGTCTCCTTCTTGTCGAGCCCCTGCAGCGCGCCGTAGTGCCGTTCGTTGAGCCGCCAGTGGCGCAGCACCGGCAGCCACACCTGACCCATCTCCTGCAGCGCCAGGTGGTTCGTCATCACGGCACGGGCGAGGACGGACGTGTGGGCGATGTCGAACCGCAGCCCGGCGTCGGCCATCGTCCGTCCGGCGGCGACCGCTTCCGCCTCGCCCTGCGGGGTGAGGGGCACGTCGTGCCAGCCGGTGAACCGGTTGGAGAGGTTCCAGGTGCTCTGGCCGTGGCGGAGGATGACGAGCGTGCCGGTCGGGTCGGGCATGTCGCTGGATGGTAGAGCGCTTGGATTCGCGCCTCAGGGGGCGGGGTACCATCCGCGGCCATGAGCATCTCCAACGACGACATCAGCGACGACACAGGCTCGGCCGAACCGCTTCCCGGCACCGATGGTGACGATGACGGCAGCGACGGCGACGGCGGCCCTGCCGACGGTGGTGACGGTGCGGGCGACGGTGACGGCGGCCCTGCCGACGGTGGTGAAGGCAGCGACGGCGACGGTTCCGACGCCTGATCTGGTCGACGCTTCGACGTCCCCATCCTGAGGCACCGGGCCTCGGGGATCTCGTCCCCGACCCCGGCGCCTTCGTAGCGTCCTCGCTCTTCCGGAAGGCCGCCCTCTCGGCGGCCAGTGACACCGGGCGCGATCCGGCCCGCTTCACCACGTCGACGGAGATCTGGGACGGCGTGCTCGCTCGCGGTGCCCGCCCGCCGTTCTTCCGGCTGGTGCGCGGCGGCACGACGCTGCCGGCGTCGGCGACGTCCCGGTCGGCCGGCGTCGGTCACCGCACCATCGACGACGTCGTCCAGCCCAACGCGGTGGTCAAGGAGTTCCACGCCGGCGCCACGCTCGTCGTGCAGGGCCTCCAGTTCACGAACCCGCACCTGGCCCGCGCCGCCAACAACCTGGCCCTTGAGCTCGACCACGCCGTGCAGGTCAACGCCTACCTCTCGCCCGAGGCGGCACGAGGGTTGGAGCTCCACTTCGACTACCACGACGTGTTCGTCCTCCAGCTCGACGGACGCAAGCGGTGGCGGGTGTGGGAACCGTTGGAGCGGACACACCGGCCGCTGAAGGGCGTCGCGCCGGCCATCGCGGCGCCGACGTTCGACGAGCTCGGCGAGCCGTCGCTCGACCTGATGCTCGAAGCCGGCGACTGCCTGTACCTCCCGCGTGGTTTCCCGCACTGCGCGGAGACCGTGGAGTCGGCGTCGACCCACCTGACGATCGGGCTGATGGCCGTCACGTGGCAACGGGCGGTGCACCACGCCGTCGAGGCCGCGGCGGCGACCGACGACGGACTGCGAGCTTCCGTGGCGGCACGATCGCTCGACCACGGCGTCGTCGCGCCCGCCGTCGATGCCGTCGAGGCGCAACTCAATCCCGTCGCCGTCCGCGCTTGGATGGCGGCCGAGATCTGGCGGCGCCAGCCGGCGACGCGCCTGCGGCCGATCCATCCACCGCCCATCGACGCCGCGAGCGCGGTG
>JACCUL010000289.1 GCA_013811855.1 Acidimicrobiia bacterium | reverse complement strand
GATGCCGAACCCGTGCACCCGTGATTGTGCAGTGACAAACACGGGTCTGTGCGCCTCGACGGGTGTCGAATAGCCTGTCGCCCCATGACTGCAACTGCGTTCCCTGCCGAGATCTGCGAGTGACGGCCACCGAGGAGCGCACGGGCGCGTCCACGTTCGCCGACGATCGCGCCCACGTCTTCCACTCGTGGTCCGCGCAGGGCCTGCTCGACCCGGCCGTCGTCGTCGGCGCCGAGGGATCGCGGTTCTGGGACGAGCAAGGCAACACCTACCTCGACTTCTCCAGCCAGCTCGTCAACGTCAACATCGGCCACCAGCACCCCAAGCTCGTGGCGGCGATCAAGGAGCAGGCCGACCGGCTGTGCACGATCGCCCCGATCCACGCCAACGACGCCCGCAGCGAGGCCGCCAGGCTCATCGCCGAGCTGGCTCCCGGCGACCTCGATATGGTCTTCTTCACCAACGGCGGCGCCGAGGCGACGGAGAACGCCATCCGCATGGCCCGCCACCACACGGCCCGCCACAAGGTGCTGACCACGTACCGCAGCTACCACGGCTCGACCGGCGGGGCCATCACGATGACCGGCGACCCGCGACGCTGGGGCAGCGAACCCGGCCTGCCCGGCATCGTCAAGTTCTGGGGTCCCTACACCTACCGCTCGGCGTTCCACTCCGCCGACGACGCCGAGGAGTGCACCCGTGCGCTCGCCCACCTGGCCGACGTGATCATGGTCGAGGGCGCCCACACGATCGCCGCCGTCGTGCTCGAGACCGTGGTCGGCACGAACGGCATCCTCGTGCCACCGGACGGCTACCTGCAGGGTGTCCGGGACCTGTGCGACCGCCACGGCATCGTGATGATCGTCGACGAGGTCATGGCCGGCTTCGGCCGCTGCGGCGAGTGGTTCGCCGTCGACCGCTGGGACGTCACGCCGGACCTGATCTGCTTCGCCAAGGGCGTCAACTCCGGCTACGTCCCACTCGGCGGGGTCGTCATCAGCCGGCGCATCGCCGACACGTTCGCCGACAAGCCGTACCCCGGCGGCCTGACCTACTCCGGCCACCCGCTGGCCTGCGCGTCGGCCGTGGCGAGCATCGGGATCTTCAAGGAAGAGGGGATCATCGAACACGCCCGACACCTCGGCCACGACATCGTCGGGCCGGCCCTGGCCGAGATGGCCGACCGGCACCCGAGCATCGGCGAGGTGCGCGGCCTCGGTGTCTTCTGGGCCCTCGAGCTGGTGCGCGACCGCGAGACCCGTGAGCCGCTCGTGCCGTACAACGCGGCGGGCGCCGACAACGCCCCGATGATCGAGCTGGCCGGCGCCTGCAAGCAGCGCGGCCTGTGGCCGTTCACCCACTTCAACCGGTTGCACGTCGTGCCCCCGCTGACCATCAGCGACGACGACATGCGGACCGGGTTGGCCATCATCGACGAGGCGCTCGACGTGGCCGACCAGCACGCCGCTGGTTGAATCCGGGGCGTATGCGGCTGTTGCGCCGCCGGGGGCAACCCGGCCTCCCTGACGACTGGCGCCAGCTCCTCGCGGCGCGGTCCGGGCAGTGGGCCCTGCTCGACGACGACGAGCGGACCCGCCTCGGCGAGCTGGCCGAACTGCTGCTGACGACCAAGCGTTGGGAGGCCGCCCGCGGCATCGCACTGACCGACCCGATCCGGACCCTGGTCGCCGCCCACGGCGCACTGCTCGTGCTCGGGCTCGACGAGCGCTGGTTCGACGAGGTCGGCACGTTCGTCATCCGCGGCAGGGCGATGGCTCGGGAGCGACCGCACGCCACGTGGGGACGCGTCGACGGCGTCGTCGACGGCAGCCCCGGCATCATCGACGGGCAGGCCGACCACGGCGACGGCCCGGTGATGGTCAACTGGTCGGCGTTCCGGCGCGAGGCCCGCAACCCGCGGTGCGGACGCGACGTCGTGCTGCACGAGATGGCCCACAAGCTGGACATGCTGGACGGCACCGTCGACGGGACGCCGCCGATCGACGACGCCGCGCTGCGGCAGCGGTGGATCGCCGCCGGGACGGCCGAACTGGAGGCGCTGCGCGCCGGCGAGTCGCGTCGGCTGCGCGGGTACGCGGCGACCAACCCCGGCGAGCTGTTCGCCGTGGCCGTCGAGCTGTTCTTCACCCGCCCCCTGGAGATGGAGGCCGAGGCGCCGGACCTCTACGAGCCACTGCGCGACATGCTGGCCCAGGACCCGGCCGCCCGGTGGCGGCGAGCCCTGGACCAGGTCCCGAGCTGATCAGGCGCCGCCGGCCTCGAGCGTCACCTCGATCGGCGCGAAGTCGCTCCCGGTGACATCGACCGAATCGCCGAGCAACGCCATCGCGTCCGTGACGATGTCGTTGGTGTAGGCGTCGTCACCGGGCGCCTCGGACAGCACCGTCGCGTCCTCCAGGTTGGGCGTGTTCTGGGCGATCTCTACCGTGCGGTTCCACGCGTCCGCGTCGATCATGCCGATGCCGTTCTCGGCCGGCCAGATGAGCTTGTTGACCTCGTTCATCTGCCACAGCTGGTGGCTGTCGCCGAGCTGCGAGCCGGCGGCGACGACGATGTCCCGGCAGCTCTCGGGGTCGTCCCGGCAGTACGCCCATCCCTGGATGGAGGCGGCGACGAAGCGGACGGCGATGTCGCGGTACGCCTCGTCGGACTCCAGGCGGCCGGCGTCCGCCCAGAGGGCGTCCTGCAGCATGCCCACGCCGGCATCCTCGTAGGAAACCACGTTCAGGTCGTCGGCCGTGTACAGCTCCCCGGTGTCGGGGTTGTCGGCCTCCAGGACCTGGGCGTACTCGTTGTACGTCATCGCCTCGGCGGCGTCGATGTCGCCCTGGAGCAGCCCGAGCATGTCGAACTGCTGCTGGACGAGCTCGACGTCGCTCGCCGGGTCGAGCTCGGCCTGGGCCAACGCGGCGAAGATCTCGTACTCGTTGCCGAAACCCCAGTTGCCGATGCGCTGGCCGGCGAAGTCCTCGGGGCTCGTGATGCCGGCATCCTTGAAGGACACCTGCAGCGTGCCCGAGCGCTGGAAGATCTGCGCGATGTCGACGATGTCGGCGCCCTGCTCCCGCGTCTGCAGTGCCTTCGGCACCCACGCGATGGCGAAATCGGCCTCCCCGTCGGCCAGCTGCTGCTGCGGGACGATGTCGACGCCGCCCTCGGCGATCGACACGTCGAGGCACATGTCCTCGTAATAGCCCTGGTCGACAGCGGCGAAGTATCCACCGAACTGCGCCTGGACGAACCACTGCAGCTGCAGGGTGACGGGATCGCGGCCCTCGCACTCGACTTGCTCGCCGGTGCCGGGCGTGGAGGTGACCTCCGGCGCGGACGTGCCCGGCGCCATCGTCGTGCCCGGCACCATCGTCGTGCCCGGCACCATCGTGGTACCCGGCGCCATCGTCGTACCCGGCGCCATCGTGGTGCCCGGCGCCATCGTGGTGCCCGGCGCATCCGAGCCCGCCGGCGTGGTCTCGTCGGTCTCGGCGTCGTCGTCGCCGCACGACGCAGCGATCAGCGTGAGCCCGGCGACGACGGCGGCGATCGCCTTGGATCGATGCCTCATGTGGTGGTTCCTCCCCCGGGGCTGGCGCCCCTTTTCGGTGTGGTGATGCTCTCCAATGCGATGGAGACCAGGTAGAACGTCAGGCCGAGCAGGCAGGCGCCGAGCACGTAGGCCCAAGCGGCGGCGGTGTTGGCCGTCGTGTTCGACGTGATGCGCGAGCCCAGGCCGTTCTGGGACCCGCCGAAGTACTCTGCCACGAACGCCGTGATCACGGCGGCCGGAGCGGAGATCTTGAGCGCCGTGAAGAGGTACGGCACGGCGTTCGGGATGCGCGCCTTCACGAGCACTTGCACCGGGGACGCGGCGTACGAGCGGAGCAGCTCGAGGTGGGCGCGGTCGACCTGGCGCAGGCCCTTGGCGACGTTGACGAGCACGATGAAGTAGACGACCAGCGTCGCCATCAGCCGCCGGGGCACCTCCGAGGTGACGGAGAACATGTTGCTGAACACCGAGACCAGCACGATGATCGGCACCGCGTTCACGGCCACGGCGAGCGGGTTGACCATGTCGTTGAGCAGCCGGAAGCGCATCAGCAGGAAGCTGACGCCGACGCCGAGCACGGTGCCGACGAGCAACCCGACGAGCGCATTGCCGCCCGAGACGGTGGCCGACGAGCGGACCAGGTCGATGTTGTCGGTGAACTGACCCCAGATCTTCGTCGGCCGGGGCAGGAAGTAGGGCTTCCAGTCGAACACCGCGATGGCCAGCTCCCAGAGGCCGATGAACACGACGCCGAACACCAGCGGGGGTATCACGGCCCACAGCAAGCGACGGACCGTCACCGGTGGACCATGTCTCTCGTGCGAGCGACCGAGCGCCAGCGAAGGAGCGGCCACTGACGGCCTGCGTGGCCGGGGAACGCAGTCATACGTCCCCGATCCCGCGGGCCAGCTCGAGCTCGTCGACCTCGTGGCCGCGCAACGCCTCACGGACCTCGGTGACCTTCTCGAAGAACCGGGCGTCCTCGCGGGTGTCGAGGTCGCGATCGCTTCCGAGATCGACCGGCACGACGGTCGTGATCTGGCCCGGCCGCGGCGACATCACGACGACCCGATCGGACAGGTACACGGCCTCGGGGATCGAGTGCGTGACGAACAGGACGCTCGTGCCGGTCTCGCCGCAGATCCGCAGGAGCTCGGCCTGCATGTGCTCGCGGGTCATCTCGTCGAGCGCGCCGAACGGCTCGTCCATCAGCAGCAGCGGAGGATGAGCGGCCAGCGCCCGGGCGATGGCGACGCGCTGCTGCATGCCGCCGGACAGCTGCCACGGCCGGTGCTCGGCGAAGTCGCCCAGTTTCACGAGCTGGAGCATCTCCATCGCCCGTTGCCGTCGCGGTCCCTTGTCCCACCCTTTGAGCTCCAACGGCAGCTCCACGTTCTTGACGACGCTGCGCCACTCGAAGAGACCGGCCTGCTGGAAGGCCATCCCGTACTCCTGATCGAGACGGGCTTGCGGGGCCGGCTTGCCGTTGACCCGCACGGAGCCGGACGTGGGCTCGATCAGGTTGGCGACGAGCCGCAGCAGCGTCGACTTGCCGCACCCCGACGGACCGATGAGGCTGACGAACTCACCGGGACCGACGTGCAGGTCGATCGCGACCAGCGCATCGACCTGACGGGTGGTGCCCGGGTTGAACACTTTGCCGGCGCCGGTGACCTCGACGGCGGGAACGGCAGATGCGCCCACCTCAGTCATGTCAACTCCTCCGCCGGGGGACGCCGGCGCATCATCACGAGGTCGAACACCGTCACGAGGCCGGCCATCGCCAGGCCGAGCACGGCGGCGCCGACGACCGCCGCGTACACCTTGGGCGGGTCGCCCGACGCCTGGCGGGCGTACTCGATGATCAGCCGTCCGATGCCGCCGCGGAGACCGGTCGAGATCTCCGCCACGACGACGCCGATGACCGACGCGGCGGCGGCCAGGCGGAGCGCCGGGACGACGAACGGCACCGCCGACGGGAAGCGCAGCTTGCGCATCGTCTGCACGCCGCTGGCGGCGAAACTCCGCATCAGCTCGATGGACGTGGCCGATGCGGACTCGAGGCCGCGCAGCGTGCCGACGGCCACGGGGAAGAAGGCGAGGAAGGCGCCGAGCACGGCGACCGACAGCCACTTCGGCCACTCCCAGCTGCCGAGGTGGAGTTTGCCTCCCCAGCTGACCACGAGCGGGGCGAGCGCGATCATCGGCACCGTTTGGGAGATGACGAGGTATGGCAGCAGGCCCCGCTTGACGATCCCGAAGCGTGCCATCACCGTGGCCAGGGCCACCCCGACGGCGGTACCGACGAGGAAGCCGAGCAGCGCCAGCCGGAACGAGTACCAGGCCCCGGACAGCACGACGCGCCAGATCGGGCGTTTCGACGTGCGGCTCTCGTCGTCGAGGAGGCGAGCGGACACGTCCCACACGTGGGGCATGGAGACGTCGTTGGCCCGGGGCAGCAGCTTCCAGCCGAGGATCGACCCCCCGTCCTCTGGTCCGATGGCCTTGTACAGCTCCCACGCCGCGGCCGCCGCCACGAGCGCGAGGACGAACAGCAGCGTCTTGCGGATTGCCGAACCCCGTCGTGCCACGCCGTCAGCTCCCCGGAGTCGAGCGGAGCGGTCCGCCGATCGCGCTGGTGTCGGTTCGGCTCGGCTGCTGCGCAGCCGACAAGGCAAGCACCGTCATGACTGGTCGCCTCGCCTACCGGCTCGGCTCCTTGGCGCGGGCGTGGCCGGTCAGCGTCGGGATGACGTGCTCGCCGTAGGCCTGCAGCGTGGCGTCCTTGCCGTCGTGTTGGAGGTAGACGGCGAACTGGTCGACGCCGAGCTGGCGGAGCTCGTCCAGTCGGCGGACGTGCTCGGCGACGGGGCCGAGGATGCAGAAGCGGTCGACGATCTCGTCGGGCACGAAGTCGGCGTGCGTGTTGCCGGCCTGGCCGTGCTGGTTGTAGTCGTAGCCCTGGCGACCCTTGATGTACTCGGTCAGCGCGGCCGGGATCTCGGAGGACTCGCCGTAGCGCCCGACGATGTCGGCCACGTGGTTGCCGACCATCCCGCCGAACCAGCGGGTCTGGTCGCGCAGATGGGCGATGTCGTCGCCGACGTAGGCCGGCGCGGCGACGCAGATCGTGATCCCGTCGGGATCGCGGCCGGCCGCCTCGGCGGCCTCGCGCACGGCCTTGATCGTCCACGCCGCGACCTGCGGGTCGGCGAGCTGGAGGATGAAGCCGTCTCCGACCTCGCCGGCCAGGGCCAAGGCTCGCGGCCCGTAGCCGGCGACCCACATCTCCAGGCGGCTGCGGGCGGCCCACGGGAACGTGATGGTCGAACCGTTGTAGTCGACGGACCGCCCGTTGGCCAGCTCGCGGATGACGTGGATCGACTCGCGCAGCGTGTCGATGGTGGTCGGCTTGCCGTTCGTCACCCGCACCGCCGAGTCGCCCCGGCCGATCCCGCACACCGTCCGGTTGCCGTACATCTCGTTGAGGGTGGCGTACGTGCTGGCGGTGACGGTCCAGTCCCGGGTGGCCGGGTTGGTGACCATCGGGCCGACGATCACGTTGCGGGTCTCGGCCAGGATCTGGCTGTAGATGACGTACGGCTCCTGCCACAGGATGTGGCTGTCGAACGTCCACACGTGCGTGAACCCGTACCGCTCGGCCCGCTTGGCCAGGTCGACGACGCGCGCCGACGGCGGCGTCGTCTGCAGGACCACGCCCAGGTCCATCAGAGCGACCTGGCGCGATGCGAAGTGTGAGCTGTCGCAGCAGATTTCCGCTGTCTGAGCTCACACTTCGGCCCGACCCAGCGCGACGGGCATACGACAGCCACTTGCGGAGCTCGTCTCACCGGTTCTGCGGGAAGCCGAGGTCCACCGCGCTGGTGTGGGGGTCGGGCCAGCGGGACGTGACGACCTTGCCGCGGGTGTAGAAGTTGACGCCCTCGGGGCCGTACATGTGGGTGTCGCCGAACAGGCTCTCCTTCCAGCCCCCGAAGCTGTAGTAGCTGACCGGCACCGGGATCGGCACGTTGATGCCGACCATGCCGACGTTGACGTCGAACTGGAACTGGCGGGCGGCGCCGCCGTCGCGGGTGAAGATCGCCGTGCCGTTGCCGTACGGGTTGGCGTTGATCAGCTCCAGCCCCTCGTCGTAGCTGCGCACCCGCACCACCGACAGCACCGGGCCGAAGATCTCGTCCTCGTACGCCGGCATGCCCGGCTGCACGTGGTCGAGCAGGGTCGGGTTGAGGAAGAAGCCCTCCGCCGGCGCGCCGTCGCGCCCGTCAACGACGATGGTGGCGCCGGCAGGGGCGGCTCCCTCCACGTACCCGCTGACCTTGTCGCGGTGCTCCCGCGTGATCAGCGGGCCCATCTCGTTGTCCGGCTCGCTGCCGGGCCCGACCTTGACCGCAGGGATGCGCTCGGCGATCTTGCCGACCAGCTCGTCGGCGATCGTGTCGACGGCGAGCACGACGCTGATCGCCATACACCGCTCCCCCGCCGAGCCGTAGCCGGCCGACACCGCGGCGTCGGCCGCGCTGTCGAGGTCGGCGTCGGGCAGGACGAGCATGTGGTTCTTGGCCCCGCCCAGCGCCTGGACCCGCTTGCCGTTGGCCGTGCCCGTCTCGTAGATGTAGCGGGCGATCGGGGTCGAGCCGACGAAGCTGATGGCGGCGACGTCCGGGTGCTCGAGCAGCCGGTCGACGGCCACCTTGTCGCCCTGCACGACGTTGAAGCACCCTGGCGGCAGACCGGCCTTGGCCAGCAGCTCGGCCATCAGCAGCGACGCCGACGGGTCCTTCTCGCTCGGCTTGAGCAGGAACGTGTTGCCGCAGGCGAGCGCGTTGGCGAACATCCACATCGGCACCATGGCCGGGAAGTTGAACGGCGTGATGCCGGCCACGACGCCGAGCGGTTGGCGGATCGAGTACACGTCGACGCCGGTGGCGGCCTGCTCGCTGTAGCCGCCCTTCAACATGTTCGGGATGCCACAGGCGAACTCGATGTTCTCCAGCCCGCGGGCGACCTCGCCGAGCGCGTCGCTGAGCACCTTGCCGTGCTCGGCCGTGAGCAGCGAGGCGATCTCCTTGCGGTTGGCATCGACCAGCTCGCGCATGTGGAACATGACCTCGGCTCGCCGCCCGAGGCTCGTCGCCCGCCAGCCGGTCAGCGCCGCCTTCGCCGCGGCGACGGCGGTGTCGACGTCCTCGACGCTGGCGAAGTCGACGGTGGCCGCCTCCTCACCCGTCGCCGGGTTGTAGACGACGCCCGAGCGCCCCGAGGTGCCTTCGACGACGGCGCCGTCGATCCAATGTGAGATGCGTGCAGTCATGGTGATTCCTCAGACGAGATAGCTGGAGAGGCCGCGCTTGACGTACCGGCCGTGGCCCTTGGTGCCCGTGAATGTGTCGTCCTCGACGACGATGGAACCCCGGCTGAGCACGGTGTCGACCTTGCCGTCGACCTCGAAGCCCTCCCACGCCGAGTGGTCCATGTTCATGTGGTGCTTCTTCTTCAGCCCGATCGACGTGTGGCCGTCGGGATCCCAGATCAGGACGTCGGCGTCCGCGCCGGGGGCGGTGACGCCCTTCGTCGGGTACAGGCCGAAGATCCGCGCCGGCGTGGTGCTGCACGTCTCGACCCAGCGTTCCAGGGTGATCTCGCCGTTGACGACGCCCTGGTAGAGCAGCTCCATGCGGTGCTCGACGCTGCCGATGCCGTTGGGGATCTTGGAGAAGTCACCGAGGCCGAGCTCCTTTTGGTCCTTCATGCAGAACGGGCAGTGGTCGGTCGACACGACGGCCAGCTCGTTCATCCGCAGACCCTTCCACAGGTCCCGGTGGTGATGCTCGTGCTTGGAGCGCAGTGGCGTCGAGCAGACCCACTTGGCGCCCTCGAACCCGGGCCGGGCGAGCTGGTCCTCGATCGAGAGGTACAGGTACTGCGGGCACGTCTCGGCGAAGACGTTCTGGCCGCGGTGGCGGGCCTCGGCGACCTCGGCCAGCGCCTCCGACGCCGACATGTGCACGACGTACAGCGGCACGTTGCCAGCGACCCTGGCCAGCTGGATGGCCCGGTTGGTGGCCTCGCCCTCGAGTGCGGCCGGGCGGGTGAAGGCGTGGTACTTGGGGTCGGTCTCGCCGCGCGCGAGGGCCTGGGCGACGAGCACGTCGATGGCGATGCCGTTCTCGGCGTGCATCATGATCATCGCCCCGGACTCGCCGGCGTTCTGCATGGCCCGCAGGATCTGGCCGTCGTCGGAGTAGAAGACGCCCGGGTAGGCCATGAACAGCTTGAAGCTGGTGACGCCCTCGTTGTCGACGAGGTAGGTCATCGCCTTGAGCGAGTCGGCGTCGACGCCGCCGATGATCTGGTGGAAGCCGTAGTCGATGGCGCAGTTGCCGGCGGCCTTGGCGTGCCAGTCGGCCAGGCCGTCCTGCACGCTCTCGCCGGTGCGTTGGACGGCGAAGTCGACGATCGTCGTGACCCCGCCCCACGCCGCGGCGACGGTCCCGGTCTCGAACGTGTCGGAGGCGAACGTGCCGCCGAACGGCAGCTCCATGTGGGTGTGCACGTCGACGCCGCCCGGCACGACGTACTTGCCGGTGGCGTCGATGATGCGCACGTCGCTGGCGGCGGTGACGCCGAACGTCTCGGCCTGGCCGGGCGCCAGCACGCCGGCGATGGTCTCGCCGTCGATCAGCACGTCGGCGGCCGACCGGCCGGTGGCGCTGACGACGGTGCCGCCCTGGATCAGGATCTTGCCCATCTCAGTTCTCGACGAGCTCGTCGTAGGCGTCGGGGCGGCGGTCACGGTAGAACGCCCAGCGGTCGCGGACCATCTTGATCTTGTCGAGGTCGAGCTCGCGGACGATCAGCTCCGGCTTGTAGGGGTCGCCGACATCGCCGACGAACTTGCCCTCCGGATCGACGAAGTAGCTCTGCCCGTAGAAGTCGTTGTCGCCGATCTCGGCCTCGATGCCGACCCGGTTGATGGCCCCGACGTAGTACATGTTGGCGACGGCCGCGGCCGGCTGCTCGATGCGCCAGATGTACTCCGACAGGCCGCGGTGGGTGGCCGACGGGTTGAAGACGATCTCGGCGCCGTTCAGGCCGAGTGCCCGCCAGCCCTCGGGGAAGTGGCGGTCGTAGCAGATGTAGACGCCGACCTTGCCCACGGCGGTGTCCCACACCGGGTACCCGCCCGTGCCGGGGCGGAAGTAGAACTTCTCCCAGAACCCCTTGACCTGCGGGATGTGTTGCTTGCGGTACTTGCCGAGGTACGTCCCGTCGGCGTCGATCACGGCGGCGGTGTTGTAGTACAGGCCGGCCTGCACGATCTCGTACATCGGCAGCACGAGCACGGTGCCGAGCTCCTTGGCGACGGACTGGAAGCGCTGCGTCGTCGGCCCGTCGGGGATCGGCTCGGTGTAGTCGTAGTACTGGGTCTCCTGCACCTGGCAGAAGTAGGGGCCGTAGAAGAGCTCCTGGAAGCACACCACCTGGGCGCCCTCGGAGGCGGCCTCCCGCGCCGCTTCCTCGTGCTTGTCGATCATCGCGTCCTTGGTCCCGGCCCAATCGGTCTGCAGCAGGGCGGCCTTGACGATGTTGGCCATTCGGATGTCCCCCCGGTGGGTTGGTTGCGGCGTGGCGTGGCGGCGGCGCGAGGCCGGACCGGCGGCTAATCGTAATGTCACCCGTCGAGCTGGACAATAGAACCATTGTGACCGTACATTCGGCCGGGTGATCGACGGCATCGTGCGCGAGATCGTCGGCGACGACGCCGAGGGCGGCCGGGGCCGGCGCCGCGCCCGGCACATCGCCGCCGTGATCGGGCGGCTGATCACGTCCGGCGACCTGCCCGTCGGCACGCGACTGCCGACGGTGCGCGAGCT
>JACCUL010000255.1 GCA_013811855.1 Acidimicrobiia bacterium | reverse complement strand
GCGCTAGCGTCCGCCGCGACATGGCGACCCTGCGGTTCAGCTTCGGGACGATGGGCTCGGGCAAGAGCACGTTCGCCCTGCAGATCCACCACAACCTTGCCAGCCGGGAGCTCTTCGGGCTGCTGCTGACGTGCCTCGACCGGGAGGGTCGGCAGGTCACGAGTCGGCTCGGCGTGGCTGCGCCGGCGATCGATGTGGCGCCCGACCTCGACCTGCACGCGATCGCCGTTGATCGGTGGCCGCTGCACTACCTGGTCTGCGACGAGGCGCAGTTCTACACCTTCGAGCAGTGCGACCAGTTGGCCCGCGTCGTCGACGAGCTGGAGATCGACGTGTACGCGTTCGGGCTGATCACCGACTTCCGGGGCCGGCTGTTCGACGGGACGCGGCGGCTCCTGGAGATCGCCGACGAACGGGTGCCGCTGCAGGTCGAGGCCCGCTGCTGGTGCGGGGCCAGGGCCACGCACAACGCCCGCGTCGTCAACGGCGACGTCGTCTACGAGGGCGAGACGGTCGTCGTCGGCGACACCGCCGGGTCGGTCACGCCACCGCTCTTCGGCGACGACGTGCGCTACGAGCTGCTCTGCCGGCGCCACTTCGGCACGGCCGACCTCGGGACCTGAACGGTCACCAGGCGCACGGAAGGCGCTTGATGCCGTTGATGAAGAAGCTCTGGAGGTAGGCCGGCTCGCCGATCGCGCGCATGTCCGGGAGGCGGCGGCGGATCTCGTCGAACATGACGCTGATCTCCCTCCGGGCCAGGTTGGCGCCGAGACAGAAGTGCGGGCCGCCGGCACCGAAGCCGACCTGCGGCGGTTGCAGCGGACGGGTCACGTCGAAGCGGTGCGGGTCAGCGAAGACCCGCTCGTCGCGGTTGGCCGAGTTGTACCAGAGCACGATCTTGTCGCCGGCGGCGAGCTCCTGCCCGCCGAGCACGGCGTCGGCGGTGGCCGTGCGGCGGAAGTGGATCACCGGCGTCGCCCAGCGGACGATCTCCTCGACCGCCGTCTTGGTGTGCGCCTCGACGTCGCCCCACCACGTCCGGCGCTGCTCCGGGAAGTCGGTCAGCGCCTTCATCCCGTGGCTGATCGCGTTGCGCGTGGTCTCGTTGCCGGCGACGACGAGCAGGATGAAGAACGAGCCGAACTCCTGCGACGTCAGCCGCTCACCGTCGACCTCGGCGCGCATCATCACCGACGTGATGTCCTCGGTCGGATCGGCGCGGCGGGCCTCGCCGAGCTGCTGGGCGAACGCGAACATCTCCAGCGCGTTGGCCATCAGCTTCTCGTAGGAGCCGCCGAGCTCGGGGTCGGCGCCGCCGAGGATGGAGTTCGTCCAGTGGAATACCTGCTCGGTGTCGGTCGGCGCGATGCCCATCATGTCGCAGATGATCTGCAGCGGCAGGGCGGCGGCGACCTCCTGCACGAAGTCACACTCCCGCGCCGGGAACTCGGCGAGCAGGCGGTCGACGATGGCGGCCGCCTTCACCTTGACCGCCTCCTCGACGCGGCCGACCTCCTTCGGCGTGAAGCCCTTGGACACGATCGAGCGGAGGCGGTGGTGCTTGGGGTCGTCCATGTTGATCATCGACCCGAAGAACTCGTTGAGCTCGACGGGGAGGTCGACGATGTTGGATCCCTGGCCGGAGCAGAACAGCTGCGGGTTGCGGCTGGCCGTCCACACGTCGTCGTGGCGCACGACGGCCCAGTACCCAGGGCCGGCCGGGAACGGTGAATCCTCGAAGACCATCTCCGGGAAGAACCGCAGGCCCGGTGCGTCGCGCAACGCGGCGAAGGCCGCCTCGCGGTGCTCGCGCTGTCCGGGCTCGTTGGCCCAGAAGTCGATGGACGACAGGTCCAGCTCGTTCATGGCGTTCCCCGGCCACGCGGGCCGGGTTGACCGCTCGCTCGCTGGCGCTCGCTCGCTCGCATCTGCAACATGGCTCACGAACATAGGTTGCGCTGCCGGACCACTCGGTACGGTGCCGGACATGCCTGAAGCCGTCATCGTCGCCACCGCCCGCAGCCCGATCGGCCGAGCTGGGAAGGGCTCCCTGGTGTCGATCCGCCCCGACGACCTGTCGGCGCAGATCGTCACCGCGCTCCTCGACAAGGTGCCGCAGCTGCCGCGGGAGCAGATCGAGGACCTCATCATGGGCTGCGGCCAGCCGGCCGGCGAGGCCGGTTTCAACGTCGCCCGCGTCGTCGCGCTGCTCGCCGGCCTCGACGACGTCCCCGGCGTGACCGTCAACCGCTACTGCTCGTCCAGCCTGCAGACGATCCGCATGGCTGCGCACGCCATCAAGGCCGGGGAGGGCGACTGCTTCGTCGCCGCCGGCGTGGAGACGGTCAGCCGCTACGCCTCGGGCGCCAGCGACACCGCCTCGAACCCGGTCTTCCAGGAGCCGGGTGAGCGCACGGCCGAGCGGTCGCTCGGCGGGCACGAGCCGTGGACGCCGCCCGATGGCCTGCCCGACGTCTACATCGCCATGGGCCAGACGGCCGAGAACGTGCGCGAGATCGAGCAGGTCAGCCGCCAGGACATGGACGAGTTCGCCAAGCTGTCGCGGGACCGGGCCGTGGCCAGCATCGAGAATGGGTTCTTCGCCGACGAGATCACGCCCGTCACCTTGCCCGACGGGTCGGTCGTGTCGACCGACGACGGGCCGCGCGCCGGCACGACGCTCGAAGGGCTGGCCCAGCTCAAGCCGGTCTTCCGGCCCGACGGCGAGATCACCGCCGGCAACGCCTGCCCGCTCAACGACGGCGCCGCCGCCGTGCTCGTGATGAGCGACGCCAAGGCCGCCGAGCTCGGAGTCACTCCGCTGGCCCGCGTCGTCGCCAGCGGTGTCACCGGCCTCAACCCCGAGATCATGGGCCTCGGGCCGATCGAGGCCAGCCGGATGGCGCTCGCCCGCGCCGGCATGACGATCGACGACATCGACCTGGTCGAGATCAACGAGGCGTTTGCCGCCCAGGTCATCCCGTCGGCCCGCCATCTCGGCATTGAGTGGGACAAGCTCAACGTGCACGGCGGCGGCATCGCCCTCGGGCATCCCTTCGGGATGACCGGTGCCCGCATCATGACCACGTTGATCCACGGGCTGCAGGACGCCGACGCCACCTACGGGCTGGAGACCATGTGCGTGGGCGGCGGCCAGGGCATGGCCATGGTCGTCGAACGCCTGAGCTGATCGCCGCTCTGCCCGCCGCCGTTCAGTACATCGGGTGCTCGGCGCGGATGCAGATCACGGCGGGGTCGAGCTCCCACGGCACGGCCCGCACCACGTAGGTCTCGCCACCGCTCGACAGGGCGGCGAGCGCCCAGCTCTCGCCGTCGAGGCACTCGCCCGTGCCGCGATGCTCGAGCGAGTCGACGTCCAGGCCGGCCTGCTCGGCCTCGGCCTGCCACAGGTGCACGAGTCCTCGACGCAACTCGGCGTCGTCGATGAGATCGCGCCCGGCCAGGTGCAGCTCGACCGACGTGATCGACACCGACTCCAGCTGGGTCTGCTCGACGACGTCGCCACCGAGCTCGCCGTCGAGCATCACGACGACCGGCCCGACGTCGCCGGCCACCCCGCCGACGAAGCCGTAGCGGACGAGCGGCAACCCGTCCTCGCCGACCGTCGCCCAGCGCACGCGGTCGCCGAGGTTGAACGTCATGCCGTGGCCATCTCGGCGAGCACGGCGTCGGACAGTGCCGGCCACAGCCGCAGCGCGTCGGCCGACCACTCGTCGTACCGCCAGTCGGTCAGGGCGACGAGGGCGACGGCCGCGGCGGGATCGATCCACGCCATCGTGCCGGACGCGCCGAAGTGGCCAAACGTCGATGGTGAATTGGTCCGACCTGTCCAGTGCGGCGACTTGCCACCACGGACCTCGAAGCCCAACCCCCACGGGCACGGATCGAAACGACCCACGCCGGGCACGATACCGGCCAGGGTGGGGTAGTGGGGCTGGCTCGCCGCGGCGGCGGTGGCCGGGTCGAGCAGCGCGGATCGTTGCGCCTCGGCGAGGAAGCGGGCCATGTCCCGCGCCGTGCTGCGGGCGCCATGGGCGGGGGAGCCGACGAGCTCCGTGGCGGTCATGCCGAGTGGTCCGAGCACGGCCTCGCCGAGGTACCCGGCGAAGGCCAGCCCCGTCTGCGCCTGGACGTGCTCGGTGGCGAGCTCGATGCCGGCGTTGGAGTAGATGCGCCGCTCGGCGGGCGGGCGCACGGGCCGGCGGTCGTCGAGCGAGTAACCGCCGGCGTGGGCGAGGAGGTGACGCAGCGTGCAGTCGGGCTGCCCGATGGGATCGTCCAGTGCGACGGTGCCCTCCTCGACGGCGACCAGGACGGCCCACGCCGTCAGCATCTTGGTCATCGACGCCAGCGCGTACCGCCGGTCGATGTCGCCGGTCGCGTCGAGCACCGTTCCGTCGGCGGCGACGACGACGGCCGCGGCGTACGGCACGGGCCAGGAGGCGACGAGCTCGAGGGCTCGCATCGATCAGGACAGGCGGGCGTAGGCCGCGTGGACTGGGTGCGCCGGAGAGGCGCACACGCGATGAGGCGGCAGCCGAAGAGCCATCGATTCAGGTGGCGGTGCCGCTGATGAGCTCGGCGACTCGGAACGCGAGGTCGACGCTCTGGCGCCCGTTCAGGCGCGGGTCGCACATCGTCTCGTAGCGCCGATCGAGGTCGGCGTCGGACACGTCGTCGGCGCCGCCGAGGCACTCGGTGACGTTCTCGCCGGTCAGCTCGATGTGGATGCCGCCGGGCCACGTCGACTCGGCCCGGTGGGCCTGTACGAAGCCGGCGATCTCGCCGATGACGTCGTCGAAGTGCCGGGTCTTGCGGCCGTTCGGGGCGCTGAACGTGTTGGCGTGCATCGGGTCGCAGGCCCAGACGACGGGGTGGCCCGACTCCTTGACGGCCCGCAGCAACGGCCGCAAACGTTCCTCGACTCGCGTCGCGCCCATGCGACTGATCAAGGTCAGCCGGCCCGGCACGTGCGCCGGGTTGAGCCGCTGGCACAACTCGAGCAGCTCGGACGCCTCGACCGTCGGGCCGATCTTGCAGCCGATCGGGTTGCCGACGCCACGGAGGAACTCGACGTGCGCGCCGTCGACCGACCGGGTCCGCTCGCCGACCCACAGCATGTGGGCCGAGCAGTCGTACCAGCCGCCGGTCAGCGAGTCGCGACGAGTCAGCGCCTCCTCGTACCCGAGGATCAGCGCCTCGTGGCTGGTGTACACGTCGACCTGGCTGAGAATGGGGTTGGACTCGGTGTCGACGCCGCAGGCCCGCATGAAGTTGAGCGCTCGGTCGATCTCGGCCGCCACCCGCTCGTAGCGCTGGCCGGCGGGGCTGGTGGCGACGAACTCCTGGTTCCAGGCGTGGACCCGCCCGAGGTCGGCGAAACCGCCCTTGGTGAAGGCCCGCACGAGGTTCAGCGTCGACGCCGACTGGTGGTACGCCTGGACGAGGCGCTCGGGGTCGGGGGTGCGGGCGGCCGGGTCGAACGACGCGCCGTTGACGATGTGCCCGCGGAACGACGGCAGGTCGATCTCGCCGATTCGTTCGGTGGCACTGGACCGGGGCTTGGCGAACTGGCCGGCGATGCGCCCGACCTTCACCACCGGGGCGCCCATCGAGTAGGTCAGCACGACGGCCATCTGCAGGATGACGCGCAGCTTCTCCCTGATGTTGTCGGCCGAGAACTCCTCGAACGACTCGGCGCAGTCACCGGCCTGGAGGAGGAAGGCGTTGCCGGCGGCCACCTGGGCCAGCGACGACTGCAGCGACCGGGCCTCGCCGGCGAACACGAGCGGCGGGAACGAGGCGACCGTCTTCAGGGCCCGGTCGACGCCCTCGACGTCGGGCCACGCCGGCTGCTGGTCAGCGGCGCGCTGGTGCCAGGACGACGGTGACCACGTCGATGACATAGGAGGGCCAGGCTACTGCGGCGCCCGCAACGGTCCCCGGACGCGTCTGTGTCACCGCACCTGGCCGGGTTCGACCAGTTGCGGTGACACAGATCGGGGGAATCAGACCGCCAGGATGCGCTCGGCGTCGTCGCGCAGGCCGACGACGGCCCGGCTGACGAGGCGACGGGCCGCTTCGGCGGTGACGCCGAGGCTCTCGCCGACCTCGCGGAAGCTCTTGCGCTCGCCGTCGATGAGGCCGAAACGGGCCTCGACGGCGTAGCGGGCCCGGCCGTCGAGCGTGCCGAGGAGCTCGTCGAGCAGGTCGCCGTCGACCATCGTCATGACGTGGTCCTCGGGCGTGCCGTCACCGTTGGCCATGAGGTCGCCGAGCGTGGCGTCGCCGTCGTCGCCGACCGTCTTGTCGAGCGACACCGGCGTGGTCAGCCGGTGCAGCTCGGCGTTGGCCTGGTCCAGCGTCTCACCGTCACCCGACGCCTGGCGCAGGGCGGCCCGAAGGCTGGCCGAGCGGTCGCCCGGGATGCGGATCAGGCTGGCCTTCTGGTCGAGCGCCCGGCCGATGGCCTGGCGGATCCAGAAGGTGGCGTACGTCGAGAACTTGAAGCCACGGCGCCAGTCGAACTTGTCGACGGCGTGCTCGAGGCCGAGGTTGCCCTCCTGGATGAGGTCCAAGAGGTCCATTCCCTGAGGAAGTGGGTAGCGCCGGGCGATGCTGACGACGAGCCGCAGGTTGGACCGGATGAACCGGTCCTTGGCATTGGCCGCCTTGGCGACGGCAGCCTTGTGGATGGCGCCGCGCTTACCGCTGGCGATCAGCTCGGCGGCTTCCCGGCCGGCCTCGATGACGCGAGACAGCTCCCGTTCGTCCTCGGCGGTAAGGAGGGGGACCTTACCGATGTCGTTGAGGTACAGACCGATGGAGTCGTTCATGGTGTGGTGTTCAACCGTTCGTGTGCGCTGTCGATTCCCGTCCCGGTCGTATGCCTCGTGGCAGACGTCGTCGAACATCGAAGTGCTGCCGAACCGCGGCAGACGGCGCGCCGATGATGGGGAGGGACATTGGGGGGAACCTCCAGAGTACCAGAGGTGTCAAGGGGGCGCTGGGCGGCTCCCCGCCCGTTCCCGCAGGTCAGTGACGGTGAGCGCCAGAAACTACACTCCGCAGCCGTGCTGTTCTCGGGTCGCTCGCCACGTGCTCGCCACGATGGCTGAGCCCGCTCCCGATGCACCCGCTCCGCTCGCTCCGTCCCGCCGCCGGGTCGGCCTGTTCGGTGGCACGTTCGACCCACCCCACGTCGGGCACCTGGTCACGGCCGTCAACGTGCGCCACGCCCTGTCGCTCGACGTGGTCGTGCTGATGGTCGCCAACGTCCCGTGGCAGAAAGAGGGCCGCCGGGACATCACGCCGGTGCTCGATCGCTTGGCGATGGTCGAAGCGGCGGTGCGTGACGTGCCCGGCCTGGCCGCCGGACGGCTTGAGATCGACCTCGGGGGACCCAGCTACACCGCCGACACCCTGGCTGCGCTGGCCGCCGACGAACCCGAGGCCGAACTGTTCACGGTCGTTGGGGACGACGCCGCCGCCGGCCTGGCGACGTGGGAGCGTCATGACGAGGTCGTGGCCCGATCCCGCATGGTCGTCGTCGACCGGCCCGGCGCGCCGGTGCAGCTCTCCGACGACGTCGAGTGGATCCGCGTCGAGGTGCCCCGCCTCGAAGTCTCGAGCACCGACCTGCGCCGCCGGTTCCTCGACGGTCGACCGCTCGACTACCTGGTGACCGACGACGTACTGGCGGTGATCGCCGAGCGCGGCCTCTACGGACGCCAGCCATGACAGCATTCGCCCGTCGCCGTCGCCAGTCCGTGATGATCGGCGGTGCCTGTGCGGTCGCCGGTCTCCTCGTCGCCGCTGGGTTCGGGGT
>JACCUL010000239.1 GCA_013811855.1 Acidimicrobiia bacterium | reverse complement strand
CCCCGTGGTCGCCGATCGGTCCCGACACGATCACGCGGTCGCCCGGCCGGGCCGATGTGGCGTCCAGCCGGGCGCGGCCGTCGACCAGACCGAGACCGGTGGTGGTGACGTACATCTGGTCCGCCTTGCCCCGTTCGACGACCTTGGTGTCGCCGGCGACGACGATGACGCCGGCGGCACGCGCCGCATCCGCCATCGCCGTGGCCTCGGCCCGCACGATGTCGGCGGCCACGCCTTCTTCGAGGATGAAGCTTGCCGTCACCGCGAACGGGCGGGCGCCGGACACGGCGAGGTCGTTGACGGTGCCGTTGATGGCCAGCTCACCGATCGATCCGCCGGGGAAGCGGATCGGCGTCACGACGAACCCATCGGTGGTCACCGCGATCTGCGAACCGTCGATGTCCAGACGGGCCGCATCGCCGAGGGCGTCGAGCGCCGGGTTGGCGAACGCCGGCACGAAGATCCCCTCGACCAGCTTGCGACTGGCTTTCCCGCCGGCCCCGTGGGCCATCGTCACCCGCTCGTCGGTGAACCGCGGCGCGGCTCTCCTCCGTCGCTCGATGCGCGCTTCTACCGCAGCTTCATCCGTCACGCCTTGACCTTGAGCTCGACGCGTTGGCGGGCCGCCTTGCCGAAGTTGTAGTACGCCGCGCAGGCGCCCTCGGAGGAGACCATGCACGTGCCGATCGGCGTCTCCGGGGTGCATGCCGTGCCGAACACCTTGCACTCCCACGGCTTGAGCACACCCTTGAGCACCTCACCGCACTGGCACGCCTTGGGGTCGGCGACCCGCACGCCGGGCACGTCGAAGCGCAGCTCGGCGTCGAATTCGGCGTAGCGCTCCGACAGCTGCAGCGCCGAATGGTTGATGGAGCCGAGCCCGCGCCACTCGAACCAGGGACGCAGTGTCATCGTGTCGGCGATCGCCCGCAGCGCGACAGGGTTGCCCTCGTCGCGCACGACGCGGGCGTACTGGTTCTCGACCTCGGCCCGCCCGTCGGCGAGCTGGTCGACGATCATCGCCACGGCCTCGAGCACGTCGAGTGGTTCGAAGCCGGCGACGACGATCGGCAGGCCCTCGTTGCGGGCGATCCACTCGTAGGGCCGGTTGCCGATCACCGTCGACACGTGGCCGGGGCCGATGAACGCATCGAGCCGCAGGTCGGGGGAGTCGAGGATCGCCTTGATCGCCGGGATGATCGTCACGTGGTTGCAGAACACCGAGAAGTTGTTCACGCGCTCGGCCTTCGCCCGCTGCAGCGTGAGCGCGGTCGACGGCGCCGTCGTCTCGAAGCCGATGGCGTAGAACATGACGTGTCGCTCGGGGTGCTCGACGGCGAGCCGGAGCGCATCGAGCGGCGAGTAGACGACACGGATGTCGGCGCCGCGCGCCCGGGCGTCGAGGAACGAGCCCCGGCCGCCGGGTACCCGCATGAGGTCGCCGAAGCACGTCAGGATCATCTCGGGATGGTCCTCGGCGATCACCGTGGCGTCGTCGATGCGGCCCATCGGGATGACGCACACCGGGCAGCCGGGTCCGTGGACGAGCTCGATCGATTCGGGCAGGTAGTCCTGCACGCCGTAGCGGTAGATGGCGTGGGTGTGGCCGCCGCACACCTCCATCAGCTTGTAGTGACGCTGCGGATCGACCCGCTCGGCGACGCGCCGGGCCAACGACCGGGCCAGCTCCGGATCGCGGTACTCGTCGACGAACCTCACGCCAGCTTTTCCAGTGCCACCTTGGCGTGGACGAGCAGACGGTCACCGGGCGCGACCGGTCCAACGAGTTCGACGGCGATCACTTCGGTGCCGCCGTCGTCGGCGCGGCACACGGCGTCGACGCCGTCGAGGGAGACGACCGTCAGCGTCACGGCGACGTCGCCGCAGGTGATGCAGGTGTCGGCACCGTGCTGAAGCCCGTCTCGCTCGTCCGTCATCCGGGATCGGTCTCCAAGAGTTGCGCCAGCTCCTCGTCGAACCCCGAGCCCATCAGCCGCAGCCCATCCAGCGCGCGGTCGGCCTCCTCCTCGTCGATGCGCGACATGGCGAACCCGACGTGGATCAGCACCCAGTCACCGACCGCGAGGTCCTCGTCTTCGAGCAACCCGACGTTGATCCGCCGCCGCACACCGGTCACCTCGACCATCGCCAAGTGCGGGTTGGTGTCGTCGAACTCGGCGACGCGACCGGGGATTCCGAGGCACATGGTCAGCTTCTTCCGTCCTCACGCACATCATGGACGTGCACCGCTTGACGAAGTTCATCCTGGTTCCCCCAGTCTTGCTGTCTCAGTTGTAACACCTTCCGGTGGGGCGACGACGACGGGGCCCCCGGCCCGTCAGCCTCCTTGGTCACCCGACGGCGTCGTCGGGGTGTCTTCCTGCGAATCATGCGGATCGACCGCTGTCGCGTCGCGCTCGTCGGACGTCCCGACCGGCCGTTCCGACTCGCCCGCTGTCCCAGCGTCCTGGCGACCCTTCTCCTTGCCGTCGTCGTCGACCATGTCCTCACCGCGACGGGTCGTGCTCTCGCCGACGCCCATCGGGGAATCGGGCACCTCGTCGGTGACCTCGTCGGCGCTGACCGGTTGCTCGTCGGCGGGGCTGGCCGTCGCACCCGGCTGGCCCGTCTTCGTGTCGGCGAGCTGCCGTTCGACGCTCGCGGCACGTTCGTCACTCGACGGTGAGTCTGCACCCGTGCGGCCCTCGTAGGGCGGGACGAGACCGCCGGGCTCCACGTCGCCGCCAGGATCGGGGTTGGGACCTCGCGAGGGTGAGCCGCCGGGTTGGGCGCTCTGGCTCCCCCCCGTTGGATCGCGTCCCTCTGTGGAATCTTCTTGCATCACCATTCTCCTTTCGCTACATCTTCCGGACGCGCCGGTAGCGGTTGATGTCGGGAATCGACCGGACGAGGACGTACAGGGCGACGAGCAACACGAGGCCGAGCACGACGAGGAAGAGTATGCCGAGCGTTGCCATCACATCGCCCGGAGTTTCATGTAGCGGCCGACGTCGGGCAACGCGGTCTTGACGACCGCTCCGATCAACGCCAGCACCATCAGTGGGAACACGAAACGACGGATCACGAGTACTCCTTCCTTGCCATGACCACTTGGTGCGCCATGAGCTCTTCGACCATGCGGGCGGCGGCGTCGACGGCCGCGGCGACGGGGGGCGACAGTCCGATGCCTTCGGCGACGGAGGCCGGTTCGCATCCGACGATCAGCAGACGGCCGATCTCGCCGCCCAGCTCCGCCACCATGCCGAGCACCGCCCGCGGATCCATCTGATGGCTGTCGAGCGGGGGGACGTCGTCGAGGTCGACGTCGGGCTCGAGGACGAACACGGTCCCAGGCGCCTCGCCGCGCGGCAGCGCGTCGACCAGGACGACGAGGTCGTAGCCCTCGAGCAGCTCGTAGGCGAGGTGGACGCCACGGATCCCGTAGTCCTCGACACGCACACCGTCGGGCATCGGGCGGCCGGCCAGGCGCTGGGCGACCGCGCTCCCGAAGCCGTCGTCGCCGTTGAAGATGTTGCCGATCCCCGCGACGAGCGTTTTCGTTGCCGTCATCGGACCGGCTCCACTTCGTCCGGGTGGAAGTAGAGGAAGCGGCCGCGCCACTGGTGCAGCTCGGCCGCTGGGTCGTCGTCGAGACTCACGGCAACGTGCTGGTCGCCGTCCACGTCGGAAAAGATGCCTTCCACGGTGGCCGTGCGGTCGGCCAGGAAGATCCTGGGCGTCGGTGCGGCGGTGGCCGGGCCGCAGCGTCACCTTCGAGCCCTTTGTCACCACCACGTCGTCGATGGAGATGCCGTCGGTCCACGGATCGAAGGCCGCGTCGACGGCTGGCTCCCACCACGGCAGCGGCTGCTCCGGCGCCGGGCGCAGCGACCGGATGGCCCCGCGCAGCCGCTCGAAGATCTCCGGCGCGAAATCGTCGACGCGGTCGACGATGGCCGCGGCCCGGTCGTCGGTGGCGCGGGCCTGGAGCTTTTCGTCGTCGGTCAGCGTCAGGACCCGCAACGCCAGGATCTCGTCGATCTCGGTGGCGTCGCACATGTCGCCCGGGCTCTCGTCGGCCACCTCGGGATGGTCGTACAGGATGATCGGCGACGACAGGATCGTCGTGGCGTCGCCTTCATCGCCGATCAGCACCGGGAAGGCGTTGCGGTTCGTGCACGACGCGACGGCGCCGCGGGCGAACTCGGGGGGATCGATCGAGGACAGGAACGAGCCGCCGTCAGCGTGCAGCAGCACGTTCACACCGACCAGCGACCGGCGCACGGCGTGCTCACGGCGCGTGCCGCGATGCCCCCAGTCGGTGACGTTCTCGACGCGTACCTGGAGGCGGGTCAGTGGGTACGGGCCCGGTACGTCCTCGACCGTGACGCGGGCCAACCCGTCGATCGCCCACCGCTCGCGCACCACGCGCCCTGCTGTGGCGAGCTCCTCGACCTCCCGGAGGGCGGGAACGCTGAACGGGGTCTCGCACGTGCCGACGGTGGCCAGGTCGATGCCGGCGAGGTCGACGGCGTGCTCGACAGCTTCTTCCCACGTGACCCACCGCCGCCCATCGACGTCGAGTTGCGCCACCGGCGTGAACCCGTCGCCTTCTGCTCTCTCGACCGTGCGGGCCTGCACCTGCAGGAACCTGATGCGCACGTCGACGGTGCTGGCCAGGCCGAACTCGGCGATCACCTCGGTCTGCTGCGCCCACTGCTCCGAACCGTCGGCGTCGGCGAACCGCCTGGGGGCGAGCACGCCGAACTGCCACCGCACCTGGTTCTTGGCCGCCGACGCGCGGTACGGGTACAGCACGTACCCCTCGTAGAGCACGGCGTCCGCCACGCGGCCGGCCCGCTCGAACGCCGCCGCGCTGGCCCGCCCGCTCGCTCCGCTCACGCCGTCACCCCGTGGAGGCTGCGCACCCCCATCACCCGGCGGCTCGCTGGCGCTCGCGCCGCTCACGCCCCGGCCTCCTTCAGGAGCAGCTCGCACGCGTCGTCCCACGACGGGATGGCCCGCTCGGCCTTGTAGCGGGTGAGGGCGTCGATGGTGTCGCGGCGCAGCCGGATCCACCCGCTGTTCGGGAAGTACAGGTCCATCACGCTGCGCCAGACCTTCACCGGCAGGCGGTAGGTGGCCTCGACGTGCCATGGCACCGGCTGCACGGACACGACACCGTCGCGACGGGCGAAGACCGTGCCGCTGAACAGCAGGGCCAGCGGGATCTCGCCGTCGCCGAGTGAGTGCAGGTACTTGGCCGCGGCCACCTCGAAGTCGTAGGAGCAGACGATCGGCAAGTCGACCTCGGTGTGGCCGGTGAAACCGGTGAGCATCGTCGTGGCATGGGTCCACAGGAACGGCCGTAGCGACTCGCCCCATTGCGGCTGCTCGCCGAAGAGCTCGAGGAGCCGGGACTCCTCGTCGGCGGAGTACCGCCGCCGTTGGGGCTCGATCTGGACCTGCGCGCGCAGGGCGACGGCGTGGACAGGATCACCGCTCGGCTCGGTGACGGCGAGGCGCAGCAGCAGCGTCGGGACCGCCGCGTACGGCTCGGCGCGGGCGTCGATGACCTCGATGGCGAGCTCGCTCATCGACACCGCGCCCGGAGATCGGAGAAGAACTGGTCGAGCGCGTCCTTCGCCTCGCGGCCCCCGTCGAAGCCCCGCCACAGGCGGCGCATGTGGCCGACGAGCTCGTAACAGGCGTCGATCGGCACCACGAAGGCCTCGTGGTCATCGCCGGCCCGTACGAGGAGCGCCTCCACGTCGGGCTGCAACGACTTCAGGATGGGGTTCGCCGCCACCAGCGCGTCCCACGCGTCGAGCGCCAGCAGCGACTCCGTGGCGCCGGCGGGGCTCGGATAGAACGCCGCGACGCGCCCGAGCGACGAGTTGTGGAAGAAGAACGCCACGCTGACGGGGATCTGGAACGACCCCCACGTTCCGCCGACATCGTGAAGTCCTCGACCGATGCGTACCGATCGGGCACGGCGAGGTAGCGCCCCCCGGCGGCGCCTTCGGACGTGAACAACAGCCAGCAGCCGCGACACGTGCACATCAGGTTGCGGCTCTCGACGTTCACGACGTGTTCGTGCTCGTCGGGGATCTGCTCGTTGCACATGTCGCAGCGTTCCCCCGGCCGGGGCCGGGGCGGCGCCCTGCGGATGCGCTGGAGCACGTCGAGCGGGTCGCTGGTGCGGGCGTTCATCCGGTCGCGACGGGCTTCCTCGTGAGCGTCACCGGCCATGTCGGTTCGGGCGCGGGCGTGTCGTCGACGACGTTGATGTGAACGATCTCCGGTGCCGCCTCGTCGATCGCCTGCTTGACGGCGAGCTGGAGCGTCACCGACGACGACGGGCAGCCGTCACAGCTGCCCAGCATCTTCAGGAGGAGAACCCCTTCGTCCTCGTCGATGCCGAGCACCTCGACGCTGCCACCGTGGGACTCCATGTAGTGGCGGACCGAGTCGAGGGCGGCGCCGATGCGGGCCTCGAGGTCGAGCGGGTGGAGACCATGCAGGACAAGCAAGCTGCCGACCAGGTCGTCGGCGACGAGCCGTTCGACAACGTCGTCGGAGACGAGCTCGAGCACCCGCTCGAGCCCGCCGCCGTACAACTCGCTGACGAGACCCACCGCCTCCTCGACGCGCTCCCACGCCCGCTGATCGAGCGACTCGCGCAGCTCGCCGAGGACGGCCTCCATGCGGTCCCCGACCGCCCGCAGGTCAGCTGCGTCGCTGCGCTCGCTCACCCGTCATGCTCGGGCAGGCCGGTCGGGGAGTGCAGCTTCTTCAGCACCTTGCCCTTGCCGAGATACATGTGGACGCCGCACGGCAGACAGGGGTCGAAGCTGCGGACGGTCCGCATGATGTCGATGCCCTTGAACTTGTCGATCGGGTTCTCCTCGAAGATCGGCGTGTTCATGACCGCGTCCTCGTACGGGCCGGGCGTCCCGTAGGAGTCACGCGGGTTGGCGTTCCACGGCGTCGGCGGGTACGGGTGGTAGTTGGCGATCTTGCCGCCCTTGATCACCATGTGATACGAGAGAACCCCTCGGACGGCCTCGGTGAAGCCGCAGCCGACGCCCTCGTCGGGCACCTCGAATGGCTCCCACGTCTTGGTGAGGCCGGCGCGCACGCACTCCAGCGCCTTCTCGCAGAAGTACACCGCGCAGGCGGCGGAGTAGGCCTGGAAGTAGGTGCGGGCCCGGTTGCGCTCGATGGTGTTGGACCACCGCGGGATCTTCCACTCGAAGCTGACCTCGGGCTTCAGCGCCGACTTCGGGAGGTTAATCTGCACGCTGGAACCCGTCGCTTTGACGTAGCCGATGTCGACGAGGCCGGACAGGGCCGTCGACCACAGCCGCGCCAGCGGGCCACCGCCGGTGTCGAGGGCGAGGTGGTCGGTCCCGTCGAACCAGCGCGGCGACATGACCCAGCTGTACTTGTCACCGAAGTCACGTTTCTGGGGCTGCGGGTTGGTGTGCTGGTTCCACGGGTGTCGCCGGTCGACGACGTTCCCGAGCGGGTCCTTCGCCACGGACATCTCCTGGTCCACCCAGTCGTCGTAGAACGACGAGCCGAGCAGGATCCGGATGCCGAGGTTGATGTCGACCAGGTCGTTCGTGACCAGCTTGCCGTCGACGACGACACCGGGGGTGACGTACATCGCCTTGCCCCAGGCGGACATGTCCTTGTACTCGAAGTTGCAGACGTCGGGGTCCTGGAACGCGCCCCAGCAGCCGAGCAGCGTGCGGCGGTTGCCGACCTCCTCGTATCCGGGGAGCGCCTCGTAGAAGAAGTCGAACAGGTCGTCGTGCATCGGGACGACGCGCTTCATCAGCTCGACATAGCGCATGAGCCGGGTGAGGTAGTCGGTGAAGAGCTGGATCGTCGCGGTGGTGCCGACACCGCCGGGGTACAGCGTCGAGGGATGCACGTGCCGACCCTCCATCAGGCAGAACATCTCCCGCGTGTAGCGGCTCACCTGGAGGGCTTCGCGGTAGAACTCGCCCGAGAACGGGTTGAGCGCCCGCATGATGTCGCCGATGGTTCGGTAGCCGTGGGCCTCGGCGTGCGGAGCCTCCGTGCGGTTGGCCTGCTCGAGGACGCCGGGGTTGGTCTCGGC
>JACCUL010000230.1 GCA_013811855.1 Acidimicrobiia bacterium | reverse complement strand
CAGCTTCCTCGGCGACGACGAGAGCCTCGTCGACGAATCGGCGACCATCAACGACCGGCTGTCGGGCGTGATCGTCGTGATCGGCGACGCCGACCAGGGAATGCGGATGCTGTCGGCCATCGGCGAGATCTCGGAGGACACGGCCGATCGCGAGCCACCGGACATCATCGTCAACGATTCGCTCCGTCGCCCCCGATCCACGCAGCTCGTGCAGTCGTTGCCGCAACGGGTCCGCGACCGCGTGCGCGGCGTGTCGATGACGGCCGGCGGCGGCGAGGACCAGCCGGACGGACCGTTCGCCACCAACGCCTACGACTGCGTCAACCTCATCGCGCTGGCCGCGGCGCAAGCCGGCAGTGACGACCCCGAACGCATCGCCGCCGAGATCCCCTCGGTCAGCGACCGCGGGTCGACGTGCGTCGACTTCGCCGGCTGCGCCGCCGTGCTGGCATCGGGCCGCCTGATCAACTACGAGGGCCCGGCCGGCAACCTGGAGATCGGGATCGACGGCGATCGTTCCGTGGCGACCTTCGACGTGTTCTCCTTCGACGACGGGGGCATCGACCGCACCGACCGCCCGCTCGTCGTGGCCGGCTGAGCCCTGGTTTGTGTCACCGCACGTGTGCCGATCCGGCCACGTGCGGTGACGCAAACGTCGGGCTACGGCAGCTGCTCCAGCACCTGCTCGACAGGCGCGAGGTAGCCGACGTAGAAGCGGCCGAACTCGCCGTACAGCGCCGAGCCCTTGTCGAAGCGCATCGTGTAGACGACGTCCTTGACGACCTCGGGCGTGACGGCGAACAGGGTGACGCCCCACTCGAAGTCGTCGAGCCCGGTCGAGCCGGTGACGAGTTGGGTGACCCGGCCGGCGAACGTGCGCCCGCTGGCGCCGTGCTCGCGCATCATCTGGTTGCGCTCCTCGTACGGCGTGGCGTACCAGTTGGCGTGGGCCTCGCGACGCTTGGTCATCGGGTAGAAGCAGAACACCGGCCTGCCCTCCGGGGGCAGCGACGGGTACAGCCGCTCGTCCAGCATGTGCTGCGGCATGCCCTTGGCGTACTCGCTGACCTCGGTGATGCTGACGTAGCTGTCGACGACCTCCAGCCCGGCCGCCTGCAGCGACCGCTGCAACGCCCGCAGCACGCTCCAGTCGCGGTGCAGCGCCATCACGGCGAGATCGCACTTGTGGCCGAGCATGGCCGCCGTGACGACCTGGCCGTCGGCCGACTCGACCTCCTTGACCGCGGCGACCACGGCCTCCCGATCGACCTGGCGAGCCGGCTTGCAGAACAGGTGGAGCACGGCGAGGCCGGTCTCGGTGCGCATGGTTCGAGGTTACGGCTCGTCCCCGGCGTACCGGTTGTACGAGCCGTCGCGGACGAAGCCGACGAGCGTCATGCCCGCCCGCTGCGCGGCCTCGACGGCCAGCGCCGTCGGTGCGCTGACGGCGACGAGCGATCCGAACCCGGCCGCCCACGCCTTCTGGACCATCTCCACCGACGCTCGCCCGCTGACGAACAGTCCGAGCCCGGTCGCCGGCAGCGAACCGGCGAGCGCCAACGCCCCGATGACCTTGTCGACGGCGTTGTGCCGGCCGACGTCCTCGCGCGTCAGCAGCACGGTGCCGTCGACGTCGAATGCTGCGGCGGCGTGGACGGCGCCGGTCGACGAGAACAGTCCCTGTGTCGCGCGGACCCGCGGCGGCGCGGCGGCCAGCACGGCGCCGGGGATGGGCCGGGTCGGGGGCAGCGGCGCGAGGCGGGCGATCAGCTCGTCGATCTGGTCGCTGCCGCACCATCCGCAGCTCGACGACGTGGTGACGAGCCGATGCGACACGGGCGGCGGCGCGGCGCCGCCGGTTTCCACTGTCACCTCGTTGAACGCGCTCGCGACGGCTGACCCGTTACTGCAGTAGCGGACGCCGGTGACGGCGGCCCCGCCGAGCAGCCCCTCGGTGACGCAGAACCCGACGGCCAGCTCGAAATCGTTTCCCGGTGTGCGCATCGTCGTGGACACGACAGTGCCGTCGAGTTGGATCGTCATCGGCTCCTCGACGATGAGCTCGTCGGGCCGGCGCCGGGCGCCGTCGGGTGTCACGGTGGTGACGATGACCCGCTCGGTCCGCTTGCGCGCCACGTTCGACGACGCTAGCGGCGGGTCATCGAGCGGTCGCCTGCCGAACTGTACGATCCGCGACCATGTCCACTGACCCCGCGCCCGGCGCGACGGTGAACGTGCGTCCGATCGCCGACACGCGCGGCGTCGTCGACTACGGGCGTATCTTCGCCGCCGAACTCGTCGGCACGGCGGTCCTCGTCCTGTGCGGACCCGGCGCGGCGATCCTCGCCGGCGACCGGATCGGCGTGCTCGGCATCTCGTTGGCCTTCGGCTTCGCGCTGCTGGTCATGGCGTACGTCATCGGCCCGATCAGCGGCTGTCACATCAACCCAGCGGTGACCCTGGCCATGTGGCTGGTTCGCAAGATCACCATCCGCCGGGCCTGCTACTGCTGGGTCGGTCAGATCGTCGGCGGCATCTTCGGCGCCGCCGTGATCTACGGCATCGCCAGCGGCCGGGACGGCTTCGAGCGGGGCGGGTTCGCCTCCAACGGCTGGGGGCGCGACGGCTTCAGCGGGCTCGGCTCGACGATCGTCGTCGAGATCGTCTTCACGGCGCTCCTCATCCTCGTCGTGATCGGCACGACCGGACCGAAGTTCGCCGCCGGGTTCAACGGGCTGACGGCGGGCCTCGCGTTGGCGCTGATCCACCTCGTCACGATCCCGATCGACAACACCAGCGTCAACCCGGCCCGGAGCCTGGCCACGGCGATCTTCGCCGACACCGATCCCAACGCCCTCGGGCAGCTGTGGGCGTTCATCGTCTTCCCGATGATCGGCGCCGTCGTCGGGGTGTTCGTGTGGCTGCTCGTCGACGACAGCCAGCTCGAGGACACCCGCCTGGACACGGACTTCCTGCGAGCCACCCGCGACCGCCTGGACGACGTCGTCGACTGACGGCGCGATTTCCGCGGCGACATGTCACCCGCCGGACTCGGCGGCGACGTCACAGGTGCGTGAGGTCCGACATGGGGATCGACGGCTCGCCCGCCGATCTCGCCACGTACCGGCGCCACGCCGACGAGCTGTCGAGGTACGCCACCGTGCTCGTCGGTCCCACCGACGCCGCCGACGTGGTGGCCGAGGCCGTGCTCTCGGCGTTCTCCGCCTCCGGGTGGCGTGACGTCGACAACCGGCGGGCGTACCTGTACCGGTCGGTCCTCAACCGGGCGTTGTCGCACCGGCGATCGACGGCCAGCCGACGGCGGCGGGAGACCGTCGTCGCGCTGTCCTCTCCTTCGATCGCCCCGGCGGCGTCGCCCGAAGCCGAGCTCGATGCCCACAAGGCCCTCGCCGCGCTGAGCCCACAGCAGCGCGCCGTCGTGCACTTGACGTACTGGGAGGACCAGACCCCCGCCCAGATCGCCGGGCTGCTCGACGTCAGCGAGGGCACGGTGCGCAAACAGCTCGCCCGTGCACGCGACCACCTGCGGGAGATCCTCCATGGCTGAGCACCCCACCCCCGACCTCGACGCCCAGATCCGCCGGCTCGTGGCCCGTGCCGTCTCCGACGCGCCGCCGGCTCCCGACCTGGAGGACCCCAAGTACCCCGACTCCCACGCCGACGGGCCCCGCCGATGGTGGTTCGCCGGCGGCGCCGCTGTGCTCGCCGCGGCGGCCGCCGTTGTCGCCTTGCTGTTCGTCGTGACCAGCGACGAGGACAGCGTGCAGACGCCGATCACCGAGCCGACCACGGTGACTAGCGC
>JACCUL010000210.1 GCA_013811855.1 Acidimicrobiia bacterium | reverse complement strand
GTGCAGGGTCGTGGCGTCGATGCGGGCGCCGAACGGGTCCCCCCCTTCCCACTTGCGCACGTCGCCGACGGGCACGACATCGACGTGGCCCTGCAGCACGAGCGCCGGCGGGCCCTCGCCGGGCGTGGTGCCGACGACGCCGTAGCCCTCGGCCCGTTCGGCCTCGGTCCCGGGGAACGCCGGATCCTGCATCAACGCGTCCAGATCGAGCTTCCACGCGTCGACGTCCATACCGAGCGCCGTCAGGGACGCCGCGCCGCGGTGCTGCAGGTCGGACTCGGCATCGGTGCCGGTGACGCTCGGGACCTGGACCAGCTCGACCAGCTCGGCCACGATCGCCGCGTCGTCGAGCGCCTCCAGCACCCGACGTTCCACCGGCGTGATCACGGTTGGCGACCGTAGTTGCGCCTACAGGGCGGGTAAGGCGGCGGCGATCTGGTCGGCGGCGGACACGACGCGCTTCCCGAACCGACTACCGGGCTGCCGGGACAGGCGCCCGACCGGCCCGCTCACGCTCACCGCGGCGGCGATTCTCCCACCGCCGTCGAGCACGGGCGCGCTGACCGAGGCCACGCCGGGCTCGCGCTCCTCGACGCTCTCGGTCCAGCCGGACCGACCGACGTCGCCGGCGAGCACCCGTCCCGCCGAGCCGACGTGGAGCGGCAGCACCGAGCCCTCGGCGACGATCCAGCGCAGTCCGTGCGGGGACTGCAGCGACAGCACGCAGTGGCGGGTGTCGCCGTGGCGGACGAAGAGCTGGACACTCTCGCCGGTGTCGTCGCGCAGCGCAGCCAGGACGGGCCGGGCCAGCCCGACGAGCGGGAAGCCCTCGGCCGCCGCTCGCCCGAGGCCGACGAGCCCGGCACCGAGGCGGTACCGACCGAGCCCGTCGCGGCGCAGCCACCCATGGTGCTCGAGGGCGGCGGCCAGCCGATGGGCGGTCGCCCGCGGCAGGCCCGTCGCCTGTTGGAGCTCGGCCAACCCGACGGCGTGCTCGCGCTCGACCGTCCGCAACACGACGACGCTCTTGTCGAGCACACCCACACCGGATACAGTGTCCATCAATTAGGAATGCTATCCCGAGATATGAGACACGGATGACATCATCGACGCCCAGCCGGCGCACGCTCCCCGAAAAGGTGTGGGACCGCCACATCGTGCGCGCCGAGCCGGGCGAGCCGGACTTGCTGTACATCGACCTGCACCTCGTCCACGAGGTCACCAGCCCGCAGGCCTTCGAAGGTCTACGGGTCAGTGGCCGCCGGGTTCGCCGACCCGAACTGACCATCGCCACCGAGGACCACAACGTCCCGACCGCCGACCTCGACCAGCCGATCGCCGATCCTGTGTCGGCCCGCCAGGTCGAGGTGCTGCGGGAGAACACGGCCGAGTTCGGCATCACGAACTACCCGATGGGCGACCCGGGCCAGGGCATCGTCCACGTCATCGGCCCCGAACAGGGCCGCACCCTGCCCGGCATGACCATCGTTTGCGGCGACAGCCACACCGCGACCCACGGCGCGTTCGGCGCTCTGGCCTTCGGCATCGGCACGAGCGAGGTCGAGCACGTGCTGGCCACCCAGACGCTGCCCCAGACCCGCCCCAAGTGGATGGCCGTCGAGGTCGACGGCGACCTGCCGCCCGGCGTGACGGCCAAGGACGTCATCCTCGCCGTGATCGGGCAGATCGGCACGGGCGGCGGTATCGGCCACGTCATCGAGTACCGCGGCTCGAGCATCCGGGCCCTCTCGATGGAGGGCCGCATGACGATCTGCAACATGTCGATCGAGGCCGGCGCCCGCGCTGGGCTGGTCGCGCCCGACGAGACGACGTTCGAGTACCTGCGCGGCCGCGACCACGCACCGCAGGGAGATGAGTGGGACGCCGCCGTCGAGGACTGGCGGTCACTGCACAGCGACGAGGGCGCCGAGTGGGACCGAGTCGTGCGCATCGACGCCACCGCGCTGGCCCCCCAGGTCACCTGGGGCACCAACCCCGGTCAGGTGACCTCGATCGACGGTGTCGTCCCGTCCCCCGACGACTTCGCCGATGCGGCGACGCGCGAGAGCGTCGGCCGGGCGCTGGCGTACATGGGCCTCGAGGCCGGCACGGCGATGCGCAACATCCCCGTCGACACCGTGTTCATCGGCTCGTGCACGAACAGCCGCATCGAGGACCTGCGGGCGGCGGCCGACGTGCTGCGCGGCCGCCGGGTCACCGCCAAGCGGGTGATGGTCGTGCCCGGCAGCCACGCCGTCAAGGCGCAGGCCGAAGCCGAGGGTCTGCACACCGTGTTCACCGCCGCCGGCGCCGACTGGCGCCAGCCGGGCTGCTCGATGTGCCTGGCGATGAACCCCGACAAGCTGGCGCCCGGCGAGCGGGCCGCCAGCACCAGCAACCGGAACTTCGAGGGTCGCCAGGGTCGCGGCGGACGAACCCACCTCGTGTCCCCGGCCGTCGCCGCCGCCACCGCCGTGGCGGGGCGCTTCACGACCCCCGGGGACCTGGCATGAGGGCCGTCGACGTGATCCAGGGCACGGCGCTGCCGTTGAAGCGGTCCGACGTCGACACGGACCAGATCATCCCCGCCGAGTGGCTCAAGCGGGTCGAGCGCACGGGCTTCGAGCACGGCCTCTTCGCGTCATGGCGCGACGACCGCGATTTCGTGCTCAACGACGAGCGCTACGCCGGCGCCCGGGTCATCGTGGCCGGGCCCGCCTTCGGTGTCGGCTCATCTCGGGAGCACGCCGTGTGGGCGATCCAGCAGTACGGCTTCGACGCCGTCATCGCCCCGAGCTTCTCGGACATCTTCCGCACCAACTGCACGAAGAACGGCCTGGTGCCGGTGACGTTGCCGCAACGCGTCGTCGAGCGGATCTGGGCCGCCATCGACGACGACCCGGCGACCGAGCTCGTCGTCGACGTGGAGCGCCTGCTCGTGGATGTGCCGTCGATCGGTTTGGTCGAGGGGTTCCCGCTCGACCGCGCCACGCAGCGGCGCTTCCTCGACGGTCTCGACGACATCGGCCTGACGCTCCGCCACGAGGACGACATCGCCCGCTTCGAAGCGACCCGGTAGCTACCCACCCGGCGCCTGGCGAGCGCACGTGAACGACCCCGTCGCCGGGCCACCTTCGGCGTCGGTCATCTCGAATGTGCCGCCGATGCGGTCCTCGTCGACGGAGACCGTGCCGGTGTACGTCGTCGACCGCTGTTCCTGATCCCCGAGCTGCAGCGTGCCCTCGTACTCCCCGGCCCGCAGGAAGTCGGGCACCTCGAGCATCGCCGACACCAGGTGGTTGTCGGTGCCGAGCCGGCGCAGGTCGACGACCGCCACGACGAACCCGGGCTCGCCGTCCAGGGCCGAGCACGTCGCGTCGAGGCTGATCGGGTCCAGTTTGTCGACGGCGACGGTCGAGCGGTCGAGGCTGATCGTCTCGTCGATGCCACGGGCGGCCAGGCGCACCTGGATGCTGACGAACCCGAGCGAGCGGATCGGCAGCGGCGACGGCTCGGTGATGAGCTGGACGTCGGACTCGGCGCCGGGGCTGCTCGTCGCGGCGGCCACCGACACCGTCGTCGTGTCGAGCGGCGCCAGCGTGTCCTGCGTCGATTCGTCACCGTCGTCGCAACCGGCTCCGAGTGCGACGACGACGAGCAACGTCGTGAGGCGCCGGAGCGGCATCGCCCGAGACTACGACGGCGTGCCCGACCGCCGGCAGGTCAGGCGTCGACGTCGTGGGCGAGCTGCGGCAGATCGCGCAGCCGCACATCGTTGCTGAACACCTCGATCGCCGGGCGCAGCGGCAGGCGCAGCGTGCGCTGGAGGATGCGCATCTGGGTGTGCTGGTTGTACTCGACCATCGTCACCGCCCAGCCGTCCCGGCCGGCCCGCGCCGTGCGCCCCGAGCGGTGCAGGTAGTCCTTGGCGTCCTTGGCCGGGTCGTAGTGGATGACGGCGCCGATGTCGTCGACGTCGATGCCCCGCGCCGCCACATCCGTGGCCACCAGCACCGGGAGGCGACCGTCGGCGAAGCGTCGTAACGCCCGCTCCCGAGCCACCTGGGGCAGGTCGCCGTGGATGGCCGACGCGTCGACGCCGATCTCGGTCAGCAGGCCGGCGACCTTGTCGCAGAGCCGTTTGGTCTGACAGAAGACGGCCACCCTCGGCACGCCCTGGGCGATGGCGGCCACGATGCGGTGCTTGTCCATGTGGTGCACGGCGAGGAAGAGGTGGTGCATCGTGCCCACCGTGTCGGTGGCCGAGTCGACGGCGACCTCGATCGGGTCGCGCAGGTAGTGGCGGATCAGGTGGCCGACGTCACCGTCGAGCGTGGCCGAGAACAACATGGTCTGGTTGCGTCCGGTGCAGTGGCGCAGGATCCACTCGACCTGCGGCGTGAACCCGTCGTCAGCCATCCGGTCGGCTTCGTCGAGCACGACGATCTCGACGTCGGACAGATCGACCTCGCCGGCCTTGATGAGATCGATCAGCCGCAGCGGCGTGGCGACCACGACCTCGACACCCGTGTCGAGCTGCTCGATTTGGTACTGCCGGCTGGCGCCGCCGTACACGGGGAGCACGCGTTGGCCGGCGTGGGCGGCGACCGGGTCGAGGACCTCGGCGACCTGGATCGCCAGCTCACGGGTGGGTACGAGCACCAGCCCGCGTGGGTGGGCCGGGGCGGCGGCGTCGAGGATGCGGGCCAGCATCGGCACGCCGAAGGCCAACGTCTTGCCCGAGCCGGTCTGGGCACGGCCGCAGACGTCGCGGCCCTCCATCGCCACGGGGATGGCCGCCGTCTGGATCTTGAACGGGACAGCGAAGCCGGCGGCCGCGAGACCGTCGTCGATGCGCGCCGGCACGCCGAGCTCGGCGAACCCGGTCGGCGGCTCGATCGGCGGCAGCGCCGTGATCGTCGTCAGCAGGGAGGTGGAGGCGGGCGTGGCATCCGGCCGCTCCGCCGGACGGCGTGGCCGGCGCCGGCGGCGAGGAGCGCCCCGCCGCGGGGATGCTTCGGTCATGGCCGGGCCAGGGTATCCCCGCCTTCACGAACCTTGCGGGCGTCAGTGACAAGCACATTCGGTCGGTGATGACTCTTAATGGTTCAACTGTGCGATCATTGATCTTGATGGACGCGGGCGGGGTCCACTGATGGCGCTGACCATCGCGGCGGGCGAACAGTCGGACGCGGACGTCCTCCGCAAGGTGCGCCGCGGTGACCGGATCGCGTACGGCCTCCTGTACTCCCGTCACGTCGGTGCCGCCCGGCGGCTGGCCCGCGGCATCCTCGGCCGGCGACCGGAGGCGGACGACGTCGTCGCCGAGGTCTTCGCCTCCACGTTGGCCGCCCTCGACGGTGGTCGGGGCCCGGTGGACGCCTTTGCGCCGTATCTGCTCAGCTCGGTGCGCTACGAGTGCTACCGCGTCCTGCGACGCGACGTCACCGGCGAGCCGGTCGAGCACGATGCGCTCGATCGTCTGGCGACCGCGCCGGCATCGCGGCCGGCCGGTCGTGACGCCTTCGCCCGTGTCGACGAGGACGAGGTCCTGCAGCAGGCCTTCGCCACACTGTCCTCCCGCCAGCGGGCCGTGCTGTGGCACACGGAGGTCGACGGCCTGTCGCACGAGTCCATCGCCGCCATGACCGGCTCGACCCCACGCGCCGTCAGCTCGCTGGCGCTGCGGGCGCGCCAGGCGCTCGGCGACGCGTACCTGCAGGCGCACGTCGTGATCCCGGCGCGGGGCGCATCAGAC